>CANOFQ010000041.1 GCA_947565325.1 uncultured bacterium | reverse complement strand
GCAGATGGGTCTTGCCTTCCCCGTATTTCCCGCTGATGATCATCCCGCTGGACTTGCCCTGTTCACATACCATGTCCAGCCGTCCGGAGATATCCTTCATGATTCTGGGCCTGGCTTCGGAGAAATACTGGCCCACCGCCCGGGAGGGGACTCCTGACCGCAGCGCCTCGATAATATGTCTGGCTTCAAAATCATACATTGTCCTTTACCTCCTGCATGGCATTTTGGATCAGCTGAGGAATGCCCAAGGAGCCCGTGCGGGCCTGAAGCAGTATCTCCCTGGCCGTGGCCTCGTCGATGGGGGACATGGACAGGCTGCTCGTGAGGCTGGCAAGGCTTCTGGAGATGGACAGGATCACGTCGGAAGTATATTCCTGAGCTGCCAGCCGGTCCAGATCAACCATGTCCGCAAAGCGGTTGAAGCGCTCTCCCGCTACCTCGTTCTGTATCCGCATCCACAGCGCCTGATAGGATTTCAGGCCGGCGTTTTCATTGTCCATCAGCTCTCGGTCGAAGGCGTAGACGAAGAGGAGATTGCGCATGCTGTCAATGTCGTCGATAAGCTGCCGGATGCTCTCGTAGGTGTCCTCCCGTTTCATCTTCGTGTAGTGTACGGGTTCCAGACTGGAGCGGCTGGTGAGGATCTCCAGATCATCCACGGCAACGAACAGCCCGGAGTATCCGCCCATGCGAACCAGCTCCGCCAGCGACCGGAGCATATGTCTGGCATTATACTTGGTAATGCGGCTGGGATAGAAGTCGAGGGCCCGCAGCTGGGACAGCTTGACGGTACGGTCTCCCTCCAGCCATGCCAGAAGAAGATCCCGGTTCTGCTCCTCCAGCACGGGGTAGCCGAGAATACTTCCCGTGAGCATGCTGCAGGCCAGGGCAAAATTATTGTCCAGAAGAGAATTGTCCAGAAAGACATGCCGCAGCTGGGAGCGGATCTCCCGTTTGGTGATGGCGTCCCCGGAGCCGTTCTGGGAAAGATAATCGATGAACTTCATTCCCTCCGGGATATCGTCTCCGGAAAAGCCCATTTCCTCTATCAGATGGCGGCTGATGGCCTCCAGACAAGTAAGAATCCGGCACTGGCGGAAAATTTCCACATAGATCTCCTTGAAATCGTGCATCCAGATATTTTTTGCGGAAAAGCGAACTACCTTGTAGTTCTCCTTTTCGGCCATGGAGCATAGGAGCCGCAGGAAGTGGGTCTTGCCGCTGCCGGGCCTTCCGGTGACGAACTTGATCTTGCTTCCGCCGTCCCGGATGAATTCCTGCAGATATTTTTCCTTCCAGAAATCAGCAAGGAAGCCGATGCCGCAGGAAAGCTGTCCGGCGCTTCGTATGCTGCTTGGCTCCGGAACGTTGAATTTGTCAGTCTGTTCATTGAATTCAGGATTCATGGTCGTGCCTTCCTGCCCGATGCCGGGCCAGCCTGATGATTATACCGATTCAGAGGGCTGCTCAAAAAAGCGGATCGTGGCGAGGAACTGTTCCTGCCCTGCCTTGTTCAGAATGCGGATAGCCTTGCCGCCGATACGGCTGGGGCCGAACTGGAACCTGCGTCCGCTCTTGGTCGTTTCGATATCCGAGGTATAGAGCCGGGCCAGATCGAAGGCGAAGCTCTGCTGATCGTAGTCCTTCCGGAAGCGGCTCATGGGAGCAAGGAACTTGTATAGGCTGGTGAGGTAGACATCGGCCTCCGGCTGTTTTTTCAGCTTTAAAATTGCCAGATCGTATGCGTCAGCCAGCTCTCCGGCAAAGGTAAGAGCGTTGAAAGGTGCTTTGTTGAGGCGCTCCTGTCCGTTCTTCACGGTCTCTACGAAGCTGCCGGGACGCATACACTGTACTTTTTTGCGGTCCATATAGAGATCCTGATTCTCTGCGTCCAGCCTGACTCGGTAGGGAAATATCTCATAGACGGGAAAGTCGCCCCGGACATCTACGCCCTTTTCCTCGCACAGCGCCAGCATCTGTGCTGCAAATTCGCCGTTTTCAAAATATGCTCTGGCATCGAAGGCTTCCGTGACATCCCTCATACCCTGCAGGCTGGAGGAGATGGCGGCCGATGCTCCTGCCATGGCCTCCAGATCTCGGGAAAGGCTTTTGAGGTCGCCGTTCTCTATTTCCCGGGAAACAGCCTTGAAGAGCTTCTGAAGGGATGCAAGGGTGTCCTTCACATTTTTTTCATGGGGCTGGAGAGACTGGTACAGATCTTCGTAATTCATCGGCATATCTCCTTATATTCATTATTGTTTTCCCATAGTATAGCCGATATAGGAGCGTTTTTCAATAATTTGTTTTATAAATCGTCAAATTATGATAAGATGAGACGTGTGGTCGGTTACATGCATGGGGAAGGGTTCGGACGGGGCAGGAAGGCGGCGCAGATACAGTGGGGATGCAGGCAGGAACAAAGGTGTAAAGGTGTAAGAAGACGCATGGGCGGAGGGGCAAGGGACGCAGGAACGAGGGTGATTTATGGAGAGGAAGCTATATCAGTGGCAGGAGCGGTGTCTGGAGCGGTGGCGGGCCGCCGGAGGACGGGGAATCGTGCAGGCCGTCACCGGCTCGGGAAAGACACTTCTGGCGCTGACGGCCATGTCCAGCCTGGACGAAGAGCAGGGTGGAAGGCTGCGGGTCAGGATCGTGGTTCCTACGGGAACATTGATGCAGCAGTGGAACCGGGAACTGCGGGAATACTTGTCTGCCGAGGCGGTTTATGGGCGGAAGGAGGAGATCGGCCTGCGGGGAGGAGGCTTTCGGTCCGCTCCGCAATGCAAATATATGATTTATGTGATCAATTCGGCCCGATACGAGCTGGCCAGGCAGATTCTGGAGGAGCTGAGGAGAGGGGAGGCCGTTCTGCTGATCGCAGATGAATGCCACCGCTATGAAAGCGGCCAGAATCGGCTCATTTTTGAATTCCTGCCGTATATAAGAGAATATGAGGACAGATTCTTTTCCATAGGGCTGTCGGCGACGCTGCCCTCCGGACAGGAACGCCGCTATCTGGAGTCTGTTCTGGGACGGAGCATATACAGCTACGGACTGGAGGAAGCGCAGGCTATGCGCACCATATGCCCATATGATGTATTTCACATCGGCCTGTCCTTCGAGGAGGGGGAGAGAATGGAGTACGAGGAGCTCAGCGAGCGCATGAACCTGCTGTTTGCCAGACTTATGCAGGCATGTCCCGGGCTGGGGAGGATGGGGCTGAAGGAACGCTATGAGCAGATGGGCCGTATGTCCGGTGACAAAGACAAAAGGGTCGCACAGATGGCATCAAATTATATAGGGTTATCTTACAAAAGGAGGAATTTGGTCTGCCTGGCTGCCGCAAGAATCCGCTGTGCAAGAGATCTGGTGGAAAGACTTGGGGCAAACGACAATATCCTTGTTTTCGGGGAGCGCATCAGCCAGATGGAGGAGCTTTATCTGATTCTGCGGGAAAGGTATCCCGGCAGGGTAGGACGCTGCCATTCCGGTCTGGGCCGTCAGGCCAACCGGAATGCGCTGGAGCGATTTCGGACGGGGGAGACCAGAATCCTGCTTACCTGCAGGGCCATGGACGAGGGCGTGGATCTGCCGGATGCCTGCGTGGGGATCATTCTGTCGGGAACGGGCACAAAAAGGCAGCGGATGCAGCGGCTTGGGCGCATTGTCCGAAAAAAGGAGGGAAAGACGGGGGCCGCTCTTTACTATATGCATATAGAGGAGTCTGTGGAGGATGTGTGCTTTCTGCCGGAGGGCGGAGAGACCCGCATTTTTGAGCTGGAATACGACGGGAAGAGAGGACGCTTTCTTTCTCCCGCTTATGAAAGAGCAGCGGAGGCGGCGCTGGAAAAGATGCAGAGAGAGGGAGCTGACGAAAGAACACTGGGGGAGGCTGTGCGCTGCATGGAGCTGGGCCGTGTCAGGTCGGACTGGCTGCTGGACAAGGAGGAGATCAACGGACGGATCAAAGCGGCAAAGCAGGTGAATGAGAGGAATTACTGGATCTGTATGAAGCGCCTGAGGGCTGCGGGGGAGCCGGCGGGAGGCGAACGGGAGCGGACAGATCAGGAGATCGGGACAAAGCAAAAATAGGAGAAGACTTAGGAAGAAGGCAGAAGGGGGAAAGCAACGGAAGGCAGGAAGAAATATAAAATTAGGAAGGAATGTAAGATAGGAAGGGGAAAGGCATTGGACAAGCTTGAGGTATTAAAGAAAATTTTCGGCTATGACAGCTTTCGGGAGGGGCAGGAGCTTCTGATCGATTCCATCTTAAGGGGCAGGGACGTGCTGGGAATCATGCCCACCGGAGCAGGGAAATCCATCTGTTACCAGCTGCCCGCACTTCTGCTTCCGGGAATCACTCTGGTGATTTCGCCCCTGATCTCGTTGATGAAGGATCAGGTGCAGGCGCTGAAGCAGGTGGGGGTTGCGGCGGCCTATATCAACAGCTCCCTGACGGAGGGACAGATTGCCAAGGCGCTGGAATACGGGGCTATGGGGCGCTATAAAATCATCTATGTGGCCCCCGAGCGGCTGGAGACCTATGCTTTCCTGCAGTTTGCCGGGCGGGTGGAGCTGTCCATGGTCACAGTGGACGAGGCCCACTGCATTTCTCAGTGGGGGCAGGATTTCAGGCCCAGCTACTTAAAGATCGTAGAGTTTGTCCGCAGGCTTCCCAGACGCCCTGTTCTCAGCGCCTTCACGGCCACGGCCACCGGAGCGGTGAAGGAGGACATTGCCTGCGTGCTGGGGCTTGCGGATCCTCAGGTGCTGGTGACGGGATTTGACCGGAAGAACCTGTATTTTGCGGTGGAGACGCCCGGAAAAAAGGATGAGTATCTGCTGCGCTATGTAAAGGAGCATGAGGGGGAGAGCGGCATCGTCTACTGTGCCACGAGAAAGAATGTGGAGGCGGTCTATGAACTGCTTTCTTCCCGGGGCGTCCCCGTGACCAGGTACCATGCGGGGCTGGAAAATGAGGAGAGGCAGGCGAACCAGGAGGATTTCATCTATGACAGAAAGCCGGTGATGGTTGCCACCAACGCCTTTGGAATGGGGATAGACAAGTCGGATATTCGGTATGTCCTTCATTACAACATGCCCCAGAGCATGGAGAATTATTATCAGGAGGCAGGCAGGGCGGGCAGGGACGGTGAATCCTCCGAGTGCGTGCTGCTCTATTCTCCTCAGGATGTGATCATCAACCGTTTCCTGCTGCAGAACAAGGAGTCAGGGGGCGGCATGTCCCCGGAGGATCTGGCTGCCATGGGGGAGCGGGACGAGAGGCGGCTGCAGGTCATGGTGAATTACTGCATGACAAGAAACTGTCTTCGGGAATATATACTGCGCTATTTCGGGGAATACGGCAGCGGAGCCTGCGGCAGCTGCGGAAACTGCAGGCAGGAATTCGAGGAGACGGATGCGACGGAGGAGGCGAAGGCGGTGGCTTCCTGCGTGCTGGAGATGCGCCAGCGTTACGGCGTCAACGTGGTGGCGGGTACCCTTGCGGGGGAGGATACGGCGAAGCTGCGGGAATACGGGGTTTCGCAATATGATGCCTACGGCCGGCTGAAGGACCGGTCTCTGGGAGGGGTGAAGGAAGTGATCGCCCAGATGCTGATGGAGGGCTTTCTTGCCCAGACCCAGGACAGGTATGCTTTGCTGAAGGCTACGGCAAGAACCAAGGAGCTGACGGAGGGGGATGCAAGGCTCATCCTGAAAAGGCCCAAGAGGGTCGGGGCAAAAGGGCAGGAGACGGATTCCGGAAAAGCGGGAGGGAGAAGGAAGTCGGATATTTTAAATTCCAGAGGTCTGGAGCTTTTCTACATGCTTCGGGAGCTTCGCACGCAGATCGCAAGGGAAGAGGGGGTGCCGCCCTATATGATCTTTTCGGACAGGACTCTGGTGGATATGTGTGTAAAGCAGCCCTTTGACCGGAGGGAGCTGCTGGAGGTCACCGGGGTGGGTGAAAATAAATATGGCCGGTACGGCCAGCGCTTTCTGGAAAAGATAAGGGAGTTTACAGGGGAGACAAAGGAAAAAACTTATTTTGGGGAATTGGGAGAGGCCGCTGCGGGGACGGAGGGAGCTTCGGGAAGAGCCGGCAGAGACACAAGGAAGAGGAGCGGCCCCAAGGCGGAGTTTTCTCTTACGGCGGAGCAGGCGGCGGGCTTTCCGTACAGGGAGAGCTGTCTGCTGACGGAGCTGGCCGTGGCGCTGAGCGACCTGCGGGATCCGGATAGGATGAAAAAGGTCACCGGGGCGGATATTTTTCGTTATCTGACAGCGGAAGGGTATGTTTCGGAAAAACGTGTGGACGGGATCTGGAAGAAGCGCATTTCTGAAAAGGGCACCGAAGCGGGGCTGCGCATGGGGCTTCGGGTCAGCGCCAAGGGCACGGAATACGAGGACGTGTACTACGACGAAAGGGCACAGAGGATGATCGTTGCGCATTTCATACAAGAAAACAGGTATTGACAAACAGACATAAATTTTGGAAAATAGAGAAAGAGGTAAAAGGCTGGGAGCAATACGGAAGAAAACAGAAAAGCGAGGAATACGAAAGTGAAGAAATGGAACGTGGGACTTTGGACGGTGCTTTGCGCATTGGCGCTGCTGCTGTTTCCGGCGAAGGCGCAGGCGGCGGAGAGAGTGCAGATCAGGGAGAGCGATTATGACAGCTTCAGGGCCGTCTTTGATGCGGAATATTATTATAATGCCTATGGGGATCTGCAGGCGGCCATCGGATATGACGAAGAGGGGCTTTTCCGGCATTTCATAAGCTATGGCATCTTTGAGGGAAGGACCGGGGACGGGGAATTCTGCTTCCGCACTTACATGGAGAGCTACGGCGATCTGCAGGCGGCCTTCGGAGCTGACTATGCCGCTTACTGCAGACATTACCTAGAGTACGGGAGAGCGGAGGGCAGGACGGCGGCCGTCAGGGAGAACGGCGGCAGCATAGGCTCCTATACTACGGTATATAATGTATCGGAGCAGAGGGCCGTCAACGTGGAGCTGGCGGCCTCCAAGATAAACGGGACGGTGCTGCAGCCGGGAGAGAGGTTCTCCTACAATTCTGCGGTGTCTCCCATCTCTCTGGGGGGCGGTTATGTCATGGGCCCGGCCTTTTCCGGGGGCAGAGTGGTGGAGGGTGTGGGAGGCGGTGTCTGTCAGGTGTCCTCCACTCTGTATGCGGCGCTGGTCATGTCAGGGATTCCCGTGACGGAGCGGCATCCTCATTCCCTGCCGGTAGAATATGTCCCCCGTGGATTGGATGCCACCATTGTCATAGGTTCCAAGGATCTGAGGTTCGCAAACAGTTTCTCCTATCCCATTGAAATCACGGCAGTCACGGAGGAGGGAAGGCTCACGGTGAGCCTGAGGCCTTATGTTACGGAAGGAGAATGAGGAAGGCTGTTATGCTGTATCATGTATCGCCGGCAGCGAGGGCGTGTCCGATGTCTATGAATGCTATCCGGGCGCTCTTCGAAGCACCTATCAGGGAAAGGGGCGCTGTAGTGAACAATGCGACTGAAGTCGCATGACGGAACTGGAAAACAGTCTCGGAACGGAAGCGCAATGTGTCTTGGGGACACATGGAAGGATTTGCGGACGCATGTATTTGCGGCCAGAAATACTTCCCGGAAAGGGGCGCTGTAGTGAACAATGCGACTGAAGTCGCATGACGGAACTGGAATAGGAGGTTAATTGTATGAAGATTGTGATTATCGGCGGTGTTGCGGCGGGAACCAAGGTGGCTGCGAAGCTGAAGCGGGAGAATCCGGGCGACGAAATTATCATCTATACCAAAGGAAAGGATATTTCCTATGCGGGCTGCGGCCTGCCGTACTACATCGGGGGAAGCATAGAGACGGAGGGCGAGCTGATCGTAAACACCCCCGGAAAATTCATGGGTCTGACGGGAACGCAGGTACATACCTCCAGCGAGGTGGTGGCGGTGGATCCGGCGGCCAAGACAATCTCCGTGGAGGGAGCGGAGCCCCAGACCGTGAGCTATGACAAACTGGTCATTGCCGTGGGAGCGGAGCCTTCCGTCCCTCCCGTGGAAGGGGTGAGGCTGCCCGGCGTGTTCACCGTCCGTACCCCTCAGGATGCCATTGCCGCAAGGAAGTATGCCGAGGAGCAAAACTGCAGGCGGGCCGTGGTGGTGGGCGGCGGCTTCATCGGCCTGGAGGTTGCGGAGAACCTGATGGCCAGAGGAATCTCCGTGACAGTGATGGACATGGCCCCCCAGCTCATGCCCAATATCTTTGATCCGGAGATGGCGGATTACGTTCGCCGTCAGCTTCAGGGACGGGGAATGCGTATCCTGACCAAGACGGCGCTGAACGCCATAGGCGGAGAAGGGCATGTGAGCCATGTGGTCACCGGAGCAGGAAATCTGCCTGCGGACATGGTGGTTCTGGCGGCCGGTATCCGTCCTGCCACCAGATTCCTGAACGATATAGGGCTTGAGATGGACAGGGGCTGTATCGTCACGGACGAGTGCCAGAGAACCAGCCTGCCCGATATCTATGCGGTGGGCGACTGTGCGCTGGTAAAGAACAGAATTACCGGAAGGAGACAGTGGTCCGCCATGGGCTCCACGGCCAATATCGCAGGCAGGGCGCTGGCGCTGAATCTGAGCGGGGATCAGGCGGAGTATCCGGGATGTCTGGGAACGGGCGTGGTAAAGCTTGCCGGGAACCTGAACGGAGCCAGAACCGGACTCACCGAGGAGCAGGCCAGGGCAGAGGGGATCTGCGTGGTTTCCGCCCTCTGTATTACTGATGATAAAGCTCATTATTATCCCGATTCGGATATTTTCATCACCAAGCTTGTGGCAGATGCGGAAAGTCATAGGCTTCTGGGCATACAGGTCATAGGCGGGGGAGCCGTGGACAAGATGGCGGATATTGCGGTGGTGGGCATTTCCATGGGCTGCCGGGCCGAGGATTTCCTCACCATGGACTTTGCCTATGCGCCGCCCTTCTCCACTGCCATTCATCCTTTTGCTGTGGCCTGCGGCGTGCTGGTAAATAAGCTCACCGGACGGCTGGAGTCCTTTACGCCCGCCGAATATGCGGCGGGGGCCGCAGCAGGGTACCGGCTGGTGGACGCCCATCCCGCACCTTCACTGCCGGCTGCGGAGTGGCTTGACCTGACGAAGCCCCAGCAGGCCCTTGCACGGTTTGGGAAGGACGAGAAGCTGCTGCTGGTATGCGCAAAGGGCAAGAGAGGGTATCTTACCCAGAATAAGCTAAAAGCCCTTGGCTTTGTAAACACAAGGGTTCTGGAAGGGGGAGCTACCTTCAACGTGATCAAGAAGGCGGTTTTGGCGGGAGGAAAGCTGACGCCGGAGGAGATCAGGCGGGTGAAGGGGCTGGGCTGCCTTCAGGACAAACGGTACGATGATGTGTTCAACGTCAGGGTGATCACTAAGAACGGCAAGATCACCGCCCAGGAGCACCGGATCATTGCGGAGGCGGCGGAACGCTTCGGCAGCGGAGAGATCACCATGACTACCAGACTGACCATGGAGATTCAGGGCGTTCCCTATGAGAATATCGACGGGGTCATCGCATTTCTGGCAGAGAACAATCTGGAGACGGGGGGAACGGGCTCTCTGGTGCGCCCGGTGGTCTCCTGCAAGGGCACTACCTGCCAGTACGGGCTTGTGGATACCTTCGGCCTGAGCGAGAAGATCCATGAGCGGTTCTACAAGGGGTATCATGACGTGACTCTGCCCCATAAGTTCAAGATAGCGGTGGGAGGCTGTCCCAACAACTGCGTGAAGCCGGATCTGAACGATCTGGGAATCATCGGCCAGCGGGTGCCGCTGTTTGATTTCTCCAAGTGCAGGGGCTGCGCAAGGTGTCAGGTGGAGACGGGCTGCCCCATCAAGGTGGCCAAGGTGAAGGACGGCGTGCTGAGAGTGGACACGGAGGCCTGCAACGGCTGCGGGCGCTGCAAGGGCAAGTGTCCCTTCGGCGTCACGGAAGAATATATGGAAGGCTGCAGGATCTACATCGGCGGAAGATGGGGAAAAAAGGTTGCCAACGGCCGTCCTCTGGATAAGCTCTTCGTCAGCGAGGAGGAGGTTCTGGACACGGTGGAGAGGGCCATCCTGCTGTTTCGGGACGAGGGCATTACGGGGGAGCGCTTTGCGGATACGGTGAACCGTCTGGGCTTCGACTATGTGCAGGATAAGCTTCTGCGGGGAACCATAGACAAGTCGGCCATATTGGAGAAGAAGGTCAAGGGCGGGGCTACCTGCTGAAGCTTCGCATGTGGATTGCGGCGAATTCTGACTTCAGTCCGATATTTATGTATATCGGGCTGAAGTTTTCTTGTGCGCAGGCAATAGGGAAGGCAGCCATGGGAGGCCGCACAAGGCGCAGGTTCTGTTCTATAGTTTCGGGGAAAGCTGCGACGGGAGGGTGCGGCGGCTTTGTGGCGAGAGGGAGGATTGACATGAAAAGAAAAATGCTTTTTGCGGCAGCCCTGTGCTGTCTGGTGCTGAGCGCCTGCGGGGAAATGGAGGAAGGGATGTCCATGGAGGAAGGGATGTCCATGGAGGAAGGAATGTCCATGGAGGAAAAAGTATCCGGGGCGGGGACGGCGGACGAGGGAGCTTCAGAGACAGCGGGGACGGACGAGGCCGCGGGGACGGAAAGCTATACCTTCACGGACGATCTGGGCAGAGAGGTGACGGTGACCTCCTATGAGCGCACGGCGGCTTTGCTGGGGAGTTATGCCGACATGTGGAATCTGGCGGGGGAACAGGTCATTGCAGCGCCGGAGGACGCCTTTGACGATTTCGACCTTTCCCTGCCGGAGGGCACCGTGAATCTGGGGGAGACCAAGAGACTGAATCTGGAGCTGCTGCTTGGGGCGGAGCCGGATTTCGTGCTGGCCAGCACCAATACGTCCCAGCATCTGGAATGGCAGCAGGCGCTGGAGGGTGCGGGAATAACGGTGGCCTATTTCGACGTGGCCTGCTTTGAGGATTATCTGAGAATGCTGAAGATCTGCACGGAAATTACGGGCCGTCCGGAGAGGTATGAACAGTACGGAACTCAGGTGGAGGAAGAGATCTCCCAGGTGCTGGAGCGCAGCGAGGGAAGGGAGCCTCTGACGGTTCTGGTGATGCGGGCCTCGGCAACCAGCATTCGGGCCAAGAACAGCAAGGGCAACGTGCTGGGGGAGATGGTGGAGAGTCTGGGCTGTGTGAACATAGCGGATTCTGACGACAGCCTTCTGGAGAATCTGAGCATCGAGAGCATATTGCTGCAGAATCCGGACCGGATTCTGATCGTGCAGTCCGGCGACGACACGGAAGGGACAAAAAAGAACGTGGAAAATATGTTTCGTGAGAATCCTCTGTGGGGGGAGCTGGATGCCGTGAAGAACGAACGGCTGTACTTTCTGGACAAGCATCTGTATAATCTGAAGCCCAACGCCCGCTGGGCGGAGGCCTATGAGCTGCTGGAGGACATGCTGTACGGGGAGTGAGAGCCGGTGCAGTCAAGACAGTACGTAGGCATGGTGGGTGCCACAAAGGGAGAGGGGGAGCGGACATGGAGAAGGCTTTTGGGGCGGGACGGCGGCGCTTTCGGTGTCTATTGTGGGGCGGGCTGGGAGTCTGCGGGGCGATAGCGGTTCTGAGCCTGTGTCTTGGCAATATTGTGCTTGCCCCCAAGGAGCTGTTTGATATCCTTGTGGGCAGGAGTCAGGGCGTGGGCCGCAGCATTCTGCTCTATGCAAGGCTGCCCCGAACCTTGGGAGCGCTTTTGGCGGGAGCGGCGCTTTCGGTGTCCGGTGCCGTCCTGCAGAACATTCTGGCCAACAAGCTGGCCTCGCCGGGCATCATAGGGGTCAATGCGGGAGCCGGACTGGGGGTCACGGTATGCTGTGCCTTGGGGATTCTCTCGGGAATTCGGGTCTCTCTGGCGGCCTTCGGGGGAAGCCTTGCCACGGTTCTGATCATTTTCTTTTTTTCCAGACGGACGGGAGCCTCCAAGACCACCGTCATTCTGGGAGGAGTGGCACTGAACAGCATTCTGAATGCCATATGCGAGTCCATAACGGTTCTGGACACGGACGTGGCCATGCTCAGCATAGACTTCCGGGTGGGCGGCTTTTCCTCCGTATCCTATCTCAGGCTTGCTCCGGCGGCGGGCATCATTCTCTTGGCGCTGGCTGCGCTGTTCACCTTGTGCAACGAACTGGACGTGGCGGGCCTGGGGGACGAGGCCGCAAGAGGGGTGGGGCTGGACGTGGGGAAGTACCGCATGATCTTTCTGGCGCTGGCCGCACTGCTGGCGGGGGCGGCGGTGAGCTTTGCCGGGCTGCTTGGCTTCGTGGGGCTGATCGTGCCCCATTTCGTCCGCAGGCTCACCGGCAACGAGAGCGGCAGACTCCTGCCCCTGTGCGCCGTTTCCGGGGCAGGCTTCGTGACGCTCTGCGACACGGGCTCCCGGCTGATATTCGCACCCTATGAGCTGCCGGTAGGAATTCTCATGTCCGTGATAGGCGGCCCGGTGTTTCTGTATCTGCTCATGAGGCAGAAGGGCGGACATAGAAATAATTAGAAGACATAATTTTGCTCAGGCTTGCCCGGGTGGAGATCAGAAAACGGCAGAACGGATCTATGTCGGGCTGAGGAGCGGCTGTGAGGCAAACGCAAAAGCGGAAGCAGGTGACAAGATGCCTGCCGGGACAAGCTGACATTGGAGACAAAGGGACGGGGAATGAATACGATTGAACTGGAGAACGTGTACGCCGGATACGGGAAGAGTGAGATCCTCCACGGGGTGGATCTGGAGGTTCCGGCAGGGAAAATCACCACGCTGATCGGCAGCAACGGCAGCGGAAAAAGCACGCTGCTTCGGGCGGTGCTGGGTCTTGTCCCCCTGAGCGGCGGGGATATCAGGCTGGAGGGTGCTTCCGTCAGGGGAATGTCCCGGGCGGAGCTTGCCAGAAGGGCGGCCTATCTGCCTCAGGGAAAGAATGTCCCTGATATATCTGCGGGGCGCATGGTGCTTCACGGGCGCTTTCCCTATCTTGAGTATCCCAGAAGATACGGCCCGAGGGATTATGCCGTCGCAGAGGAGGCCATGGGGCAGATGGGCATAGGGGACCTGGCTGGACGGCCCATGGCCCAGCTCTCAGGGGGGATGCGCCAGAAGGTTTACATCGCCATGGCGCTGGCCCAGCAGGCCCCGGTGATCATCATGGACGAGCCCACCACCTATTTGGACATGGGCCAGCAGCTTCGCTTCGGGAAAATGGTCAGGGAGCTTGCGCAGGAGGGAAAGACGATCCTGATGGTTCTTCATGATATTCTGCTTGCCCTGAAGCTTTCGGATCGGATCGCAGCGCTGGAGGAGGGAAAAATCGCAGGCTGCGGCGCACCGGAGGAGATACTGGGGGCGGGGGTGGTGGAGAGGCTCTACGGCGTGAGGGTGGGAACCCTGGAGACGGACAGAGGGATTCAATATTATTACGACATGGGCTGAGAGACATTTTGAGCCGAGGGGCTTGTGATGGAAAGAAATATCCATGGAGGAAGAAATATCCATGGAGGAAGAAATATTTATGGAAGAGTTTTCTGAAAAAGGGTCCGGGGCATGCGCCTGAGAACAGATTCATGCCCCGTTTTGTACCTCTTATACATGGCGGTTTACCTCTTGCGCAGGAGATATTTACATTCAAAGGGCTTTTCTGTAATGTAGGAGAAAAGGCAGGGAAAAACTGGGCCGGCTTAGGCAGGCAATTTGTTTCGGGAGGCCTGAAACATTCAGAGATGAGGAGGAAATCGAAAGGTGAGAGGAGAGAACAGACATCAGGAAGACGGGAGCAGGGCAAAACAGGACAAGGCAGGACGGAAGGCCGAAAAGCGCAGAATAAAGGAATACACAAGGAAATTCTATCACAAGAACAAATTTGACTTTTGCATGGCCATGCTGACCACGCTGGCCAACGGGGCGATGCAGGTAATGATTGCCTACCTGCTGAAGGAGCTTCTGGAATTTTCCATGAAAGGCAGCATAGAGGAGCTGCTGGGCAAGGTGGTGGAATCCGCCATATTTATGGGCGCAGTAACCGGGATATGGATGCTGGACAGACGGTTCAAGTACCGCTTCATGAGAAAGGCGGTACTGGGGTATCGGAACAAGGCATTTGATGCCATAACAAGTAAGAGCATCTCTTCTTTTGGAAAGGAAAACACGGGAAGCTACATCTCGGCGCTGACCAATGACGTGGGCTCCATCGAGGGGAGCTACCTGCTGGCCAATTTCGAGCTTCCTTCTCTTGTGCTTCAGGCGGTGGTGGCTCTGGCCATGATGCTATGGTACAGCTGGTCCTTGACCGTGGTGGTGCTGCTGTCCGCTGTGGTGCTGATTTTGCTCTCTCTGCCCTTCGGGAAAACCATGGCCAGACAGGAGAAAGAGGTCAGCGAAAAGAATGCCGGCTTCGTTTCCATGGTGAAGGATCTGCTCAGCGGTCAGAGCGTCATCAAAAGCTTTCAGGCTCAGGGGGAGGCAGCCTCCCTTTTCTATGAAAAGAACCTGCAGCTGGAGCAGAGCAAATACCGCAGAAGGAGGACGTCGGAGATGGTGAACCTGATGTCCTTTCTGGGAGCGTTCGGGGTGCAGCTGGCGGTGTTCCTCTACGGCGCCTATCTGAGCGTTCAGGGCAAGGTGGCTCCCAGCGTCGTGATCGCCTTCGTGCAGCTGATGAACTATATTATCAATCCCATTCAGCGGTTTCCGGGGCTGTGGGCCAACCGCAAGGCGGCGGTGGAGCTGATCGCAAAAATGGCGGGTTATGGAAAAACGGAGAAAAAAGTATCCATGGTGAAAGAAGCATCCATGGAGAAAGAAATGTCCATGGAGAAAGAAGCATCCATGGGGAAAGAAATATCCATGGAAGATTCCGGAAAGGAGCCGGAGGCCCTCGGGGATATCCGGCAGGAAATCCGTTTTGACCATGTGAACTTTTCTTATGACGGAAAAGGGGAGGCCCTAAAGGATGTGACGCTTCGGTTTCAGGCGGGCAAGAGCTACGCCATCGTGGGAGGATCCGGATGCGGCAAGTCCACTCTTCTGAGCCTGATTATGGGGAGCTACTCGGATTACAGGGGAAGCATTACCATGGACGGAAAGGAAGTCAGAGAAGTGGATCCGGACAGCATATTCGACGTCATATCCGTCATTCAGCAGAATGTGTTTATCTTTGACGATACCATCGGCAAAAACATATGCATGTTCAAGGAGTTTGACGAAGGGCTGGTGGAGCAGGCCATCCAAAAGGCCGGGCTGGCCAAGCTCATAGAGGAGAAAGGGACGGACTATGCCTGCGGGGAGGGCGGAGCCCATCTGTCCGGCGGGGAGAAGCAGCGCATCTCCATTGCCAGAAGCCTGCTTCGGAGATCCTCGGTGATGCTGGTGGACGAGGCCACCTCGGCGCTGGATGCAGAGACGGCGGCGGGAGTCACCAATGCCATCTTGGACATTCAGGGGCTGACCAGACTGGTGGTGACCCACAAGCTGGACGAGAAGACGCTGAAACGGTTCGACGAGATTATTGTCATGCGAAACGGCAGGGTGGCGGAGCAGGGCGGTTTTGAGGAGCTGATGGACAAGAAGCAGTATTTCTATTCCCTCTACATGGTCAGCAGGGAGTAAGGAGGCAGGCCGGTATACGCAGGCCCAGTATTTTCAATCAAATACCCCGCAGCAAGCTGACGGGGTATCAAGCTTGATTCGCAGCAAG
>CANOFQ010000040.1 GCA_947565325.1 uncultured bacterium | reverse complement strand
AAGCATCCTTTGTCCGTGGGTACTTCCTGCGGCTGATTTTGGGTATAAAAATAACACACCTCTTGAGTGTGCTACAACCGAAAGTTATAGTATTCACGAAAGGCTACCTGAAAACGGCACGACAACAAAGGGGCATATACCCCGATCATGTCTGCACCCAATATGCAATTTTAAGACGCAATTACCTCATAATTTTTTTTCATCTTCGTCATTCTCCTTTCACGATCTACCGAGGCAGATTCATTTTATTTGAGTGTAGCACATTCAGCGCAAATGCTCAACAGGTAATTTTGAGCTTCCCCATTTTTTAGCCGTCTGAGCGATTTCCAAAGCTTCTTTGGAAAGATGGAGAATCAATGCCTGAGGGGCATCTGCGCTGATTCCAAAGCAGGACCGGAAGAACGGGCCCTATCATGCACACATGGACAGGACTCCGGTCACTTCAGCAGGGACTTATATATCAGGGCGATATCCTCCCCGGACAGCTCCTTCCTAGTGTTGGCCGGAGAGCCGGAGGCAAGGGCGTCCTCGGTCATCTTAGGGATGGCGGCCAAAAATGCCTCCCTCTCTATCCCATATTCCTCAGGGGTCGGAATATGGCAGGAGCGGCACAGCTCCCCGCAGGCTTTGATGAAACTTTCCGCTGCCTCCATGTCCCCGGTCTCCCTATCCGCTGCGCCGATGGCTCTTGCCAGATCCGCAAAACGGTCCGCCGCCTCTCTGTACACATAGGCAAAGCAGGCAGGCAGCAGCATGGCATTGCTGACCCCGTGAGGCACATGGAACAGCGCCCCGATGGGACGGCTCATGCCGTGGATGACAGTGACGGAAGCATTGTTGAAGGCGATCCCGGCTTCCAGCGCCGCCAGACTCATCTGCATTCTGGCCTCCTTGTCTTCCCCTTGAGAATAGCATATGGGCAGATACCGGAAAATCCGCTTCACTGCGCTGACCGCCAGCGTGTCGGTCATGGGCTGCGCCTTTCTGGAGGTGTAGGCCTCCGCCGCATGGCAGAGGGCGTCCAGACCGGTTGCCGCCGTGATGGCAGGAGGCGCCGTCACGGTAAATCTGGGGTCGTCCACTGCGATGTCCGGGATCAGATTCCTGCCCCTGAGCAGCATCTTGATATCCGTCTCCGTGTTGGTGATGATCGTGAACTGTGTGGCCTCCGAGCCCGTTCCGCTGGTGGTAGGCACGGCGATCATGGGCGGCAGCGCCCCCTTGATCTCCCTTCCGTACCAGTCGTTGATGGAACCGCCGTTTACCGCCACCACCCCGATGGCCTTCATGGTGTCAATGGGAGAACCGCCTCCCACGGCAATCAGGAAGTCGCACCTCTCCCTCTCCCAGACCTGCGCTCCTGCCTCCACCATCTTGTCCGTGGGCTCCCCCGTCACGCCGTCAAAGACCGCATAGCTGACGCCCGCCTTCTCCAGAATCTCCGTTACGGCCCCCACATTCTGAAGCTTTATCATTATAGGGTCCGTCACCACCAGAGCTCTGTTACCGCAGGCCGCTATGGCCGGGGCGGCCTGCTCCAGCGCACCTTCCCCGTAAAAAATCTGTTTCGGCATTAAAAAACTATAAGACATATATTCCTCCATTTCCCATACAATACACCCTCGGAATCCCTGTTCCACTTTCTATGGGACGAGAGTTTATCTGCACACATACTGCATCGGCAGCCCTGCCAGAGTTAATTCCCTCCAGCAGGCAGCCTGATGCCTGCTCCTAGCTTCCTCCTCCAGAACGCTGCAGGCAGCAGGGCACGAACCCCGTGAAATCCTCAAAAGAGTTCAGACCAGAGCCCTTACCCCTCTCTATCGCAGGCTCTCAGTCCAGCTCCGAGATCCTCACTGGCCTATGCTCCTCCACGGACTTCTTGGCCGCCAGCCCGATCTTTACCGACTGCATCCCCGCATGTATCCCCACGGGCACCTCGCCGCCGCTCTCGCAGGCATTCACGAACTGCCGCATCTCCTCCGAGAAGGACTCCATATATCTCTCCAGAAAGAAGAACAAGGGCTTCTCCCCGGTCACGCCCTGCTCGTTGGAAATGACCACTGAGCTCAGGGTATCGTTGGAGGTGGCAGCCATGCCCTTTGAGCCGAACAGCTCCGCCCTCTGGTCATAGCCGTAGACGGCCCGTCTGGAATTGTCGATGACGGCCAGTGCGCCGTTTGCCATCTTCATGGTGATAATGGCGGTGTCCACGTCCCCCTGCTCCCCGATGGCGGGATCCACCAGCACGGCGGACTGCACATAGATCTCCTCCACGTCGCTGTCGGTCAGAAAGCAGGCCATGTCGAAATCATGGATGGTCATGTCCAGAAACATCCCGCCGGACACCTTGATGTAGGCGGGGTTAGGGGGCTCAGGATCCCGTGAAGTGATCTTCAGCACATGGGCCTCTCCTATCTTTCCCTCGTCATACGCTTTCCTCACGGCCGCGAAATTATGGTCGAAGCGGCGGTTGAAGCCCACCTGAAACCTGCACCGGGGATGGGCCGCCAGCGCATCCGCCACCGCCCTGATCCTATCCAGCGCATGATCCACCGGCTTCTCGCAGAACACATGCTTCCCGGCCTCGATGGCCTCGATGGAAATAGAAGCATGGGTATCCGTGGAGGAACACACCAGCACGGCATCGATCTCCGGATCCGCCAGAATTTCCTTATAATCTTTATAAATCTTCTGCACGTCCATTCCCCGGACGAACTCTTCCGTCTCCTCATTCATAAAAGGATCCGCCACCGCCCTCACGCAGGCATTCTTTACATGATAGGTGATGGACCGTAAATGCACCTTTCCGATGCGCCCCATGCCTATGATACCGATATTGACCATTTTTCCTCCGTTCTGCCGCATATCCTGCGGCCTGCGATTCTATTTTTACGATCGTCTGTTTTCATTCCACAAGCGCCGCCTAGAGCCCCGCCTTCTCCGCAATATACTTCCTCGCCTTTATGGCATACTCCAAGGGGTTGGCCACCGCCGGATCCTGCTCCGCCTCCACCAGCACATAGCCCTCGTAGCCCGTGTCCGCAAGCACCTGAAAGATGGGTGCGAAATCCAGACTGCCGTCCCCCGGCACCGTGAAGGTCCCCAGACGCACCCCCTGCAGGAAGCTTAAGTTCTCTCTTTTCACCCGCTCCACCACCTCGGGACGGATGTCCTTCAGATGCACATGGCGGGTTCTGCCGGCGTATTTCTTCAGCACCGCCAGATAATCCTCCCCGCAGTACGCCAGATGGCCGCTGTCGAACAGAAGCCCCACCAGCCCGGGATCCGTGTTCTCCATCATCCGGTCGATCTCCGCCGCCGTCTGCACCACGGTTCCCATATGATGGTGGAAGGTCAGGGCGATCCCCATGTCCTTCGCCACCCTGCCCAGCCTGTTCAGGCCGCTACACAGAAGCTCCCACTCCCTGTCGTCGCATATGTATTTGTCCCGGAAAACGGACTTCTCCGTGCCCTGTATGGAATGCCCCTGCTCCGAGACTCCCACCACCTTGGCCCCCATTTCCTTCAAAAAGCCGATATGCTCTATGAAGCCCTTTTCCGTCTCCTCATAGGGGGCCGTGGTGAGAAAGGTGGAGTACCATGCATTGCAGATCCTCATGCCCCGCAGCTCCAGCGCCTTCTTCAGCACCGCCGTGTCCTTTGGGTACTTATTGCCAACCTCGCAGCCCGTAAACCCGGCCAGCGCCATTTCCGACACGCACTGCTCGAAGGTATTCTCCGCCCCCAGATCCGGCATGTCGTCGTTCGTCCATGCGATGGGCGCTATGCCCAAATGTACCTTTTCCCTATTCAGCATCAATATTTCCTCGCCTTCTCCAGATTGTTCTGCTTATTTTCGTATGCGCTGCGCACCTCGGGGTTCCCGGAGGTCCCCGCCACCCCTACGTGCCACCATGCACCGTAGCCGTCGGTCATGGTCTTGGGCAGCACCTTGATATCGATCAGAGTGGACACCTCCTGCTTCAGGCTGTCCCGCAGCGCCTCCTCCAGCTCCTCCCTATTCGTTGCCCGATAGGTCTTGACACCATAGCCTGCGGCACAGGCGGCAAAATCAATGGGCACCAGCTCTCCCAGCAGCCTTCCCTCTCCGTCCCGGAACCGGAACTCCGTGGCCAGATTTCCTATGCCGTTGCTCATCTGCAGATTGTTGATGCAGCCGAAGCCGCTGTTGTCGAAGAGCAGCACATTGATCTTTTTGTGCTCCTGAAGGGACGTCACCAGCTCCGAGTGCAGCATCAGAAAGCTTCCGTCCCCGCACATGGCATAGACCTCCCGCTCCGGTGCCGCCAGCTTGGAGCCCAGAGCCCCGGCGATCTCGTAGCCCATGCAGGAATAACCGTACTCCATATTGTAGGAATATCTGGCATCCGAAGTCCACATCCGCTGCAGGTCTCCGGGCAGGGAGCCCGCCGCACCTACGCAGACAGCATCCTCGGGAATCAGCTCCCGCACCTTTGCCACCGCCGCCGTCTGAGTGAGGGAGCTCTTCGTCATCCTGTGAAATTCCGGGATGGTTCTGGGATCCCCCGCAGCGATCAGCGGCCTGAAGTCATCGTCATAAGAATAGGCGGAAAGGAACTCCATCTCCTTTTCCCAGCCCTCTCTGGCCTCTCTGATCTCTTCCCCGTAGCCGGAACGGTATCCTGCACTGCGCAGGATCTCTCCCAGCCCGAGGACCGCAAGCTTCGCATCCGCCACCACCTTCACGGCTCCCAGCTTATAGGCGTCAAAGCGGGAGGTGTTCACTGCGATCACCTGCCCATCCTCCCGGAAAAGAGATTTTGACGCAGTGGTGAAATCGGAAAACCGGGTGCCCAGTCCCAAGATCACGTCCGCCTCTTGGGCTATTTGGTTTCCCGCACTGTTCCCCGTGACCCCTAAGCCCCCCAGATTATAGGGATGGGAGGACAGGCAGGCGGTCTTGCCGCTCTGGGTCTCCGCAAAGGGAATCCGGAACTCTTCACAGAAGGCCTCCAGCGCCTCTCCCGCCTCCGAATAGCGGACGCCGCCGCCGCAGATGACAAGGGGTTTTTTCGCCTTCAGCAAGACCTGCGCCGCCTCCTCCAGCTCCTCCTTCGCAGGAACGGTTCTCACGATGCGGTGTACCCTCCTGCGGAAAAACTCTTCCGGGAAATCATAACACTCTCCCCCCACGTCCTGAGGCAGGGATATGCACACCGCCCCCGTTTCCGCCGTGTCCGTCAGCACCCGCATGGCATTGATCATGGCCGACATCAGCTGCTCCGGCCGGGCGATTCTGTCCCAGTACCGGCACACCGCCCGATAGGCGTCATTGGTGGTGACAGTCAGCGAATTCACCTGCTCGAACTGCTGCAGCACAGGATCCGGCTGTCTGGTGGAAAAGGCGTCCGCCGGGAAGAGCAGCAGGGGCACATGGTTCACTGTGGCCGTGGCCGCCGCCGTGATCATATTAGCCGCCCCCGGCCCGATGGAGGAAGCACATGCAATGATCCTCCTGCGGTTGTTCTGCTTGGCGTATGCCATGGCCGCATGGGCCATTCCCTGCTCGTTCTTCCCCTGATAGACCCTCAGCCCTCCCGGACAGCTGTCCAGCGCCTCCCCGAGGCCGCAGACGATCCCGTGTCCGAATATGGTGAAGATCCCGTCCACGAATCTGTTCTCCCGCCCGTCGAAGGACACGTACTGATTATCCAGAAAACGCACCAGCGCCTGAGCGGTTGTCATGTATGCCATATCTTCTCCTCCTCTTTTTTATTATGAGCCCCATAAGTCCAGTTCCAAAAATTTCTCTCGATACACTCTTCCCGGGTCCTTAGCTTTCATAATCGGAATGATCCAGCCACTCGTGCTCCGGCGGCACGATGCGGGTCTTGCGCCAGGGATTTCCCTCCAGATGACGGATCAGCCACACATAACACATCCGGTAGCCCGGCGCCGCCGCCTGCTGGTGGGCGTTCATGGGCGTGATGGCAAGGCACCCCTGATCCTCCACCTTGAAGCACTGCTCCCCCACAAAGCCCACCCCGAAGCCCTGTGGTTTGTCAAATTCGTAATAGTACAGCTCCGGCTGGGGATGGCAGTGGGGCGGATAGCTGGACCAGCAGCCCGGCTTATGGAACACCTCCCCCATGACCATGTTGGAATAAGGGGCATTCTCATAGTCAAAGACCGTCAGCACCTGCCTGTGGGCGGCCCCGTCCCACTGCCTGCTGCCGAATTCCTGCAGCGTACACATCTCGGGCGTATAGAACACCGTGTCAAACCCATTGGGGTTCCCGGTCTGCTGGATCAGCAGCCTGCTGTCCTCCTGGGCCGTGACGATCACCTCTTTCCTGCGGCAGCAGTGCAGGCAATAGGGCTTATCCAGAAACACGCTGCGTCTCTGGGCGCTCTCCCTTCTCCCCTCGAAGGCGAAGACCACCTTTCCCGCAAGGAGCAGAACGGCTGTCTCCTTCTCCTGCTCCAGAAGCCTCACCTTCTGTCCGGCCCCCAGCCTCCGGATCCTCACATCCATCAGCATATGGCTGTTTCTGCCCTTCTCCTCACAGAGGATCTTCTCCCCCTTTTCGTTAAACGCCGGATTCTCGTACATATCCCTTCGTCTCCTCCTCGTCTCCTGTCATTCCCTCTTATGCCTTCCCTGCTGCCCCTATGCTCTGGCCGCAGGCTTCGTCCCGCTGCTCATCTGCCGTTTTCTTCCGGCTCCTGCAGCACCACCATTTCCCCGTATTTTTCCTTCTCCTCCCTGATGAACGCCTCCACCTCCTCCAGCGTAGGCATGGCCGCCGAGCAGCTATGGGCGGAGATCAGCATGGAGGCAGAGGCGGAACCGTACTCCAGCGCCTCAGGCACGCTGCACCCGTCTATCAACGCCCGGATGAAGGAGGACGCATATCCGTCCCCGCCTCCAAAGCCCTTCAGGGCGTTGGTGGGAAAGGGCTTCACCGCATAGCGGCGGCCGTCGCAGGTGTAGGCCGTGGAGCCCTCCTTGCCATGCTTGATCACTACGATCTTACATCCGTAGGACTGCCAGCGCCCTGCGCTCTCACTGTCGTCCCCGCAGACGCCCAGTATGCGCTCCGTCAGGTCAAACTCCTCTCTGGAGCCCAGAATCAGATCGCTCTCCTTCGCCACGAGAGAATAATATACCGATATCTCGTCCATGCTCTTCCATGTATAGGCCCGGTAATCGATGTCGAATATCACTGCCACGCCGTTCTTCCTTGCCAGCATCACCGCCTTCAGGGCCGCTTCTCTGGAGGGGCTGGCGGCGAGGGCCGTGCCGGAGATCAGGAGCGCCTTCGCCCTTTTGATATAGTCCTCGTCCACGTCCCCGGGCTCCAGCTTCAGATCCGCCACCCCGTCCCTGTACATCAATATCCTGCTCTCCGAGGGACTCAATATCTCCGTGAAGGTCAGGCCCAGATTCTCACCGCCCCCGCATCTGGAAATATGGCTGGTGTCAATGCCCTCCTTCTGAAAATAATGGGTCACATAATCTCCGAACTGATCGTCGGACACTCTGGCGATAAAGCCTACCTTTTTCCCGAGACGGGCCATGCCCACTGCGATATTGGCGGGGGAGCCCCCCAGATACTTGTTGAAATTGCCGCTTTCCTCCAGCGGACGGTTCAGATCCACCGGATTGAAATCGATGGCAACCCTGCCCAGCAGGATCAGATCATATTCCCTTGTCTGATCAAATGATATGTACTGCATCTGTACGCATACCTCCTCGCCCCGTTCTGCAGATGTCTTTCCCATTTCCGCATGTACTTTCGATTTCCGCATATACTTCTACTACAATCACTTCATCATTTTCTTGTCCGTCTGCCCTTATCCGCCCCGCCCTTTGATTCACGTCCCGGCGGACTCAGTGGTACCGGCTCACCTTGTCCCGGATCTCTATGGTGCGCTCAAAAGGCGTATAGGCGGCGAGATAGAGGGTAGCCGCCCCTGGCGTCTTGGCCTCGCTGTCTTCCTTCCCCTCCGTAAAATGATGCTCGCCGAAGCAGGGGCCCACGGTCAGGGTATCCTTCCCGTTTCCCACCTCCGTATAGCCCCGCTTTACCACCACCGTCTCGCTGCCCGTAAGAGGCAGATCCACATAATCATTGGTCAGGAAATTCACGCCCATGAAGGCCAGCTCGATCCTCCAGGGAGCCCCCTCCACCCCGGAGGTCTTCACCCTCACGTCGATTCCGTTCTCCGCCTCCTTCACCCACACGTCAATCTGCATGTCGGGTCCCCACTTCTTGTTCCGGGAAGCATTGTCCATCTTCCACCAGTCGCTGGTATCGGGCTTTTCGGCAAAGGGCAGATAATACCATCCCCTCATGGTCTGGCTCAGATGATATTCCCCCCGGGAAACCCTCTCCATCCTCTCGCTCTTGAAGGCTCTGTGCTCGCAGAAGCTCCCCGCCACCTTCATCTCCAGCTTCATGGTCCCGTTGTGGAGATAAAGGAAATTGGACTTCCCGTTCATCACCGTGTAGGTGAAACGGCCCTGCTGTCCCCTTGCGATGCCGGACTCCTGATAAAAGCGCTCAAAATCAGGCCGTCTATAGCTCCCCTCATATTCCAGCCTCCGGTACTCCGGGCACAGCATGAACCAGATCAGAAAATCAGGGGAAGTGATGTGCCGTCTGTCCACAATGTCAAAAATACTGTTGCACATCTGCAGAAATTCAGGGATATTATACTTCATCCCCATTTTCAGATACTCCATGTAGTAATCCTTGGGATATATCAGCAGATCCTTGTCAAAGCGGGTGGAATTGGCCGTGAAGACACTGTCGTCCGGCTCCCAGTAGGTCAGCATCATCCGGAGGTTCCGCAGGGCGTTCTGCTCATAGGAGGGATCCCCGGTGGCCTCTGACAGCATGATCATGGCATCGTTATTGATTCTGTTATAATTTCCCGCCGACTTCTCCGCAAACTCCCCGTCCTCGTTGCAGTCGATGCCCTCCTTCAGATAGCCATATGCCGCAGCCTCCATCTCCTGACTGCCAAAAAGCCTGCCGCAGGTCATCAGCACGGAGGCGATGGCCCAGCGGTGGTTCGGCGTGTGGAAGCCGCCCTGCAGCAGTCCGCATGCTCCCTGCCGCAGAATATGCTCCACCTTCTCCAGTATAAGGCACTCCTCTGCGGTCAATTCCGCCCCGTTCCCGCTGTTCCCTCCGTCCTTCCTGCCCTTCAGGTACTGGTACACCGGCAGCAGCTTCTTCACACAGAACGCCGTGTCAGGAGCAGAGAAAAAGTTGCAGGTGATATAGTCAAACAATCCGTTCTCATGCTGAACTCTTGTCACATAGTCAAGTCCCTTCAGAATGCTGTCAAGCACCCTCTCGTCATGATAAAAGCAGGTATCCTCATTACAGTAAGCCGCAGTCATGCCGGCCGTCCGGTAGATTGCGAACTTTGCCTGAACAATCCCTGAGGCTTCCGCAAATCCCCCGTATCTTGGACTCTCCCTGTCAAGGATCTGTATCTGCAGGGATTTCACCACCCTGTCCTGCGTATCCTGAACCATTCTCCGATAATGCTTCTCCATCCTTACCTCCTCGTCACGCCTGCGGCGCACAACCTGCCTTTTTTGTCTCTCCTGGCTCTTCGATCTTCTCCGTAAAAACCCTGCCCCTTCGCTCTATGTCTGCTCTCCCGAAGGCCCTTCCCTCTCCCTCTATGTCTGCTCTTCTGAAGGCCCTTCCCTCTATGCCTGCTCTTCCGAAGGCCCTTTCCTCTCCCTCTATGTCTGCTCTCCCGAAGGCCCTTCCCTCTATGCCTGCTCTTCCGAAACCACCAGCAGAAGCGTCTTGATCTCAAACGCATGGAAGCACAGCCTCACCCTGCCTTCCGCAGGCTCCAGCTCCCGCCGCCTCTCCTCCAGCATGTCGCAGGCAAAAACATGCTTCACCTCCCGAGGCACGGAAAGAACCGTCTCCCCTGCGCAGCCCCTGGATTCGTAGAGGCGCAGTACCACGCCGTTCTTCTGGTCAAATGCCGGCTTGCAGGTTTCCAGAACGGCATGCCCGCCCTCCAGCCGGAAAAACGACTTCCTCTGCACGATGGCATCCTCGTCAAGATGCCCCGCCGGGTCTTGGCAGAAGCCTGACGCCGACACGCTGACATTACACTCATAAGCCTCCTCCGGCACCCTGCTGCGCACAAACGGCCCTGAAAAGGGCAGAACGGAATAGGTGAAGCACTGCAGCCCCATGTCCGCCCTCATATCCGGCGCCACAGGGGCCCGGAGCAGCGTCAGGGAAAGCCTGCTGTCCTGTGCAGACAGCCCGTATTTGCAGTCATTGAGCACTGCGAACCCGTTCTCTCCGTCCGTGAGTACGGCATACTTATGATGGCAGGTTTCATACAGATCCCTCTCATACTGCCTCGACTTATGGGTGGGCCGCCGGATATAGCCGAACTGAATCTCCTCCAGTACCTCTTTCGTATAGACCGTGGTAGGAAAATCCACCTTCAGCACCCGGTGCCGCTCCCGCCAGTCCACCTCCGTCTCGAAATCGATCCGGGGACTGTCCGCTGCGAGCCGGATCCTCTGTCTGGCAGTAAAATACTTCTCCTTCCTCTCCCAGACCACCGTGACACCCTCCGGCCCGGATTCGCTTCGGATGCTGCAGCCGCCCTCCAGCTCCTCCGGCGTCTGCTCGTACATCCGCCCCAGCTCCCATGCGTCATAGTCCACGTTCACATCCCGGTACAGCCTCCACTGATTCAGCGGCTCTTTTGCATACTCGTACCCGCTGTTTACGTCCCTGAGACTGACGATCCGGCCCTGACCGTCTACCCGTACGGAATAGAACCTGTTAGAAAAAACAATCTCCTCCTGATCAGGCGTCTTTCTCTCACTGTCGGTCATTGGTTTCCGGCCGTCCCCCTGCAGAATTCGGCCCTCTTCCCCCGCTGCCGTCCCTTCCTCCCGCAGCTTCACATAGCCGCAGGGCGGCAGGACGATTCCACAAAAGCCTCTCTCCCATCCAAGGGAGTTGAACAGAGCCCTCCCCCCGGCAAGCCTGCCAAGCAGCTCCCCGGCAAGCTCCCGGCTTTCCCGTTCCACCTCCAGAAGCGTCTCCTCCGCCTCCCGGTTCACCCTCTCAATAGAGCTTCCCGGCAGGATATCATGGAATTCCTGCGCAAGCAGCCGCTCCCACAGCCCCGCAAGCCTGCCCAGCGTCTCCTCCTCTCCCCGTGTCCGTCCGCACAGCCTCAGAAGCCCCGCCAGATACTCGGCCTCCCGCAGGGCGTACTCCGCCTTGCGGACCCCTCTCTTCAGTCTGGCCTGAGCAGTGTAGGTGCCCCTGTGCCATGCCAGATAGAGCTCCCCGTAATAGACATTCTTCACGGCCTCCCCGTCCAGTCTGTCAAAGAAGGCCACCGGGCTTTCCATGGCGCATCTGGGCACTCCCTCCAGATCCCGGCACCGCCTTTCCGTCTCCACCATGAGCTCCGTGGGGCCGCCGCCCCCGTCCCCGTAGCCGAAGGGAAACAGAAAGCTGTCTATCTCCTGCCGCTGGTTCCGGTCCTTCTCCCAGCGCTCCCGCAATGCGCCGGGGGAAAACACCGCATTGTTCTTTTTGTACACATGGGCAAGGATCCG
The DNA here is from genome assembly GCA_947565325.1 of uncultured bacterium. Lineage (GTDB taxonomy): Bacteria > Bacillota > Clostridia > Lachnospirales > Lachnospiraceae > Acetatifactor. The sequence goes on along the minus strand of CANOFQ010000040.1, from coordinate 4,197 downwards.
GGTTCCGTCGATCCCCTCCCACCAGAACAGATTATAGGGAAACTGTTCGCACTCCGGATCGCAGCGCAGGAGCTTCTGGGTGGCAAAATAAGGCACGCCGCACTCCTTCATGATCTGGGGCAGCGCCCCGGAAAAGCCGAAGGTGTCAGGCAGCCATGCCATTTTGCTCTCCGTGCCGAACTCCCTGCGAAACCAGCGCCTTCCCAGCACGAACTGCCGGACAAGGCTCTCCCCCCCTGCCAGATTGGTATCGCACTCCACGTACACTGCGCCCTCCGGCACAAACTGCCCCGTCCGGACCTTCTCCTTCACACGGGCATACAGCCCCGGATGGTCCTCCTTCAGATATTCCAGAATCGTAGGCCCGCAGAGCAGAAATCTGTAATCGGGATACCTTTCCATCAGCGCCAGCTGATTGGAATAGGTTCTGGCCGCCTTGCGTCTGGTCTCCTCCAAGGGCCAGAGCCATGCCAGATCCAGATGGGACTGTCCGAAGGTGGTAAACACAGGAACGGTATCCCCGTTTCTCTTCTCCAAAAGAGGCCGAAGCGCCTTTGCCGCCTCCAGGACGCTCTCCCTGCGCCGGGGCTCCCGGGCCTCAAAATCCGCCCTGCAGGTAAAGCGCTGCAGCGCCTCCCCTATCTTCATGGTGCGCAGGTCGCCCTCCGGCAGCGCCTTCCAGAGCTCGTAGAGGGTATGATAGTCCGCATATGCCCCGGCCATCTCCTGATCATGGATCCCGAAATGGCTGCTCTCCACCACGCACTGCACTTCCGGCGGCTCCGGCACCGGCACATCGTCCCGCCGGAATATCCCTCCGCTCTCCAGTCTGAGGCCGTGGCCCGCATAGCATTCCGCATATACCTCATACACTTCGCCCGGGACGGCACAGTCCGTCAGCTCCACCATGGAATGGCGACTGTCGATGGAGCCCGCCTCTGCGCCGTTTACGTATACCAGCATCTCCGGCCCCGGCCCAAGATGCAGCAGGATACGCTTCCCGGCCGCCTCCCCCGGCATTTCGATCTTCGCACGAAACCAGCCGTATTCCCACTTCTTCCCCCATCCCGTACCCTTTGGATAAGGGAGGAAGCTGTGGGACATGGCCTGCTCCAGCGTCAGCCGCTCCATGGTGGTAAAGCCGGAAAAGCTTACCTCCCCAAGCCGTCCATAAAGGTTTCTTTCGAACGCCTCGTCCCAGATCTGCAGTCTCGTGTCCCATTGCCTCCCAAGCTTCATGCCCGCCTCCCAGATGCCTTTCTCTCCTTCAGACTTCCCTGCCGCCTATGGCCCGGCCGTTTCCTCATGCCGGCTCCGTGCCGGGCCCCCCGCCCTTTTAAAGCATCGTCCTGTATTCCATCAGGAACAGGATCGCCAGAGCCTGCCCGTAGGGCATGGGCCTCAGCTCGATCTCCTTGTAAAAATCCTTTGAAACGCGGCCCATGGGGGTCCCATAGGACACCTGATGCACCACTCCGTCCTCTGATATGTAATCCAAAATCGGCGCCGCCGCCCTGACAGCCATCTCCAGGCAGGACCGGTCCGCCAGCCCGTCCTTTACCGCCTTCAGGATGCCGTAGGCAAATCCGCAGGTGGCGCTTGCCTCCACGTAGGAATCGGCGTCGTCCACCAAGGTATGCCACATGCCGTTTCCTGCCTGATACCTCCGCAGACTCTCGATCTGCGCCCTCAGCGCATGCTCCAGCATCCTTCTGGCCGGTCCGCCGCAGACCCCCATGCTCAGATATTCCGGTATGGCCATGGTGATCCAGCAGTTCCCCCTGCCCCAGAAGGCCCCGGCGAAATTGCTCCTCTCCGGAAAGCTCCAGCCGTGGTACCAAAGTCCGCTCTCCTTGTGGCAGAGGTACTTTTCATGGAGCAGGAACTGGTATTCCGCCTCCTCCTTCATCCTTTCGTCCTTCAGGATGCGGCCCATGTTGGCCAGAAACAGTACCGTCATATAGAGCGTGTCGTCCCACAGCTCACCCTCGTTTACGGAGTCCGAGGTCTTGTGCTGAAACCCTCCCTCCGGGGTACGGGGAAAGTTTTCCATGATCTCTTCCGCCGCCGCCACGCAGGGGGCTGCGTATTTCTCCTCCCCGGTATACTCCGCCAGATAGGACATGGCAAGATAGGGTGCGGCCGTATTCACGTTCAGCGCCGGAAATCCTATTTCAATCTGCCTATCGTAGTACCTTTTCAGCATGTCCAGATAACATTCCTTCTTCTCGTAGCTGAACAGCTTCCACAGCCCGAACAGCCCCACTCCCTGGGTCCACTCCCAGAACTGGTATTTGGAGATATCGTCCCCTGCCAGATTGTGGCTCTCCATATTCCTCAGGAAAGCTTCGTCCGGCTCATACAGAATATGGGAAAAAGCCTCCGCCATTCTATGGATCTTATCGGAAAGCCTTGCGGCGGTCCTGCGCTTTTCCCTGCATTTCTCCTCCAGCTCCTCTATCAGGGCCTTCAGCTCCCCCGGTGTCTCTACCCTATAGTCCGGCTGCCAGTCCGGCTCCTCTGCGCTGTGAAAATATCTGGGGGACCAGTCCAGCCAAACGGAAGTGAGCCCGTACCGGTTCGCCCCTGCCACATCCTTTTTCAGATTGTTCCCGATCATGACGATAAAGGGCTTATCCGCCTCCGTGAGGCCCATCTTTTCCATGGCGGTGTCGAACATGGATCTTGCGGGCTTCTGCTCCCCTACCACCTCCGACACGATCCACTCCTCAAAGCAGTATCCCAGACCGTTCTCCCTATATACGTTCTGAAAGGATTCCCATTCCCCGTCCGCCACAAGGGCGATGCGGTATCCTTCCGCTTTCAGCTGTCCGAGCACCTCCCCGGCGCCCGGAATAAACTCCGCCCGGGTAACGATCCCCCTTTCGTCATAGACCTGCGTGCCTTCATCGATAATGGTATCCCCGCTGTCCGTAAATATGATCAGATTTTTAGCCATAATCCTCTCCGCTCCCATCCGCCCTGACTTTCTTTTTTCATCGGTCTCTGCAATCATGTTACCAAACCTTGGCACTGATTTCTACGCATCTCTTGTTTTTTTATATTGGCATATCGCATTATTTGCTCTTGTGAAAGGCAGTTTTTTATTCATTGCGCAATATTTACGAAATCATGTTCTCTGATTTGTCTATTTTGTATAATTCTGGAGGCTTCTTACGCAAACACTGCGCAAGAGCAGTGAGGTGCCGCCCTCTGCCGGCCCCGGGCATCAGAGGCACAGTTTTCTGAGCCTGCCTTACCTTGCGCCCTCCCGCCTGAACCTCGACGGCGACATCTGCAGGAATTTGTTGAACGCCCGGTTGAACTGGGAAAAGCTTTTGAAGCCGCTCTGGAGCGCTATGTCCGTGATGGGCGTGTCCGTGGAGAGCAGGAGGGTCTGGGCATTGCGCACCCTGGTCATGGAAATGTAATCCGTCAGGGTGAAGCCCGTGACCCGTTTGAACTGATGGGACAGGTAATAGCTGCTGACATAGAACTCCCTGGAGAGGGAGTCAAGGGAGAGCTCCTCCGTATAACGGTTATGGATATAGGACGTGATGCTGTAGATCTTGTTGGTGATATTGTCGAAATTCACCTGATCCATGTACACGTTCTTGTCCCTGTAAAGATAGATCAGACTCAGAAACTCTATGAATTTCTGATGGATCGCAAGATTGGTCAGCTCGTTGGGATCCTGAGAGAGGTAATAAATATCGTTCAGCTTCTCAAAGACCGCCTTCTTGAAGCGTCCCTCGAAGCGGTAGATAGGGACGTCCCCGTCAAAGATGCCGTAAATGCTTTTCACGCAGGTCTCCAGACAAGGGGGCATGGGCGGCAGGGCAAAGTTGATGATGAGACGTTTATTGGGCGCACCCTCCGGGTATGCGGTCTTGTGCAGCAGAGAAGGGCGGATGGCCACGATGTCACAGCACCGCAGATCATGCCACGCCCCGTTGATCAGATGCCCCGCATGCTCGTCCAGAAAAATGCACAGCTCATAAAACTGATGGAAGTGCTGAAATTCCATGTTGATGGCATAGGAACGCTCGTCCCAGTCGAAAAAATAGAAAAAAGGGCTTCCCTGCTTGTTGATTTCAATCAGGTACTTCTCCTCATAGATCACAGTGTTGTCAATCAGCATATCCTGCCGCCCTCCGGACAACTCAGACAAGCCGCCCTCTCCAATGTACTCTCCGC
>CANOFQ010000039.1 GCA_947565325.1 uncultured bacterium | reverse complement strand
CGATGTTTTAGGTATAAAATATGCATGGTATCCCTCAGGGGGCATCCGGTCAACCAGAAAATTAGTCTGGGTGTTATTTGCGGGATCATATCTGCCATTGATAAGCAATACCGAAAGAGGTTCCTTTTGTTGTAGCTGATAACTTCCGCATGCTGTCAAGGTGCCGTGCAGCAATGATGATTTATAACACAATAAATGCCCCTCCCGCAGATGCGGGAAGGGGCATTTTCTATGCAATTCTGACGCAGTCGTACCTCTCTGCATTGATCACCGCCTCCATCATTTCCGTGGGCGTGTATCCGATGCAGCCCGTCAGCTGCCTGAACACCGTGGCGGACTGTCCGCCGCAGAGCTGCACGCCCCTTCTGGAGGCGTCCGCATGGAACACGTCACTGCGGCTGTTCACGTTCCAGAAGATGATGTTCGGGATCTCGTACCCGTGCTTTCTGAACTTATGGGCCATCTTGTCGTAGAAGCTCCAGTCCTTGTTTCCACAATAGTCGATCTCCATGTCGGATATGACGATGATCGCCTTGGGCATCTCCTCCTGAGGCACCCGGTTGTCCAGCGCTATGTCCAGTACCTTGTCGAAAGCCGCTTTTAAATCGGTATTCATTTCCCAGGCCGCCTTGCTCATGTTGGCGATTTTCTGCTCCAGCGTCTCCCCCTTCAGCAGTACCACCTCCGGCCGGCCGCTGAAGGTCATGAACATATTATGGTACGCCCCCTTGTTGCGCTCTGCGAAATAGATCGCCAGTCCGATGGAGGTGGCCATGGGCCTTCCTCTCATGGAGCCGGACACGTCGGCCATGACGATGGCGCCTGTTCCCGGCTCCACATAGTCCGGCAGCTGGCCCCACTGGGCCTCCAGCACCTTCGCACCCTCCCCCTGCTCTCTGTGGTACAAGAACTTCTCCACGATATCGTAAGGGTACAGCGCCCCGGCATTGATCTTCTCCTGCCCTGCTGCCGCTCTGTCCACGAAAGCCTGAAACCGCTCCCCGTCGTGCTTCCGGAAAGCCTTGCGGTAGATCATCATTGCCCGGCTGGGCACTGCGGAGTATCTGATCTCATCCCAGCGGCCTGCGGACATCAGCGCCTCCACCACGCCGATACGCTTTCTCAGGCTGCGCACCATGCGCTTGAAATTATACACTGGATATCCCAGCTTCTGTGCCGTCAGGATCCCCAGACGCCTTGTGTTCTCGGAGCTTGCGTCCGCCGTCTTGATCCACTTTGCCAGCAGGGACACAGCGTTCCCCTGATGGAGATTGCACAGGTCCTCCTGAAACTGCTCCTTCATGGCAGCCCACATGGCATCCTCCAGCGGCGTCCCGATCAGGCAGTACAGATCGTCATACCTGCCGAACACGCCGATCAGATCCAGATTATGCACCAGCGCCTCCGGATGCTTCCCGGCCATATAGCGCAGCAGCGTGCGGAAGGTCTTCCTCTCGCCCAGTCCCTCCCGGATATCCCTTGCATAAAAGACGATCTTCGTGGCAAGCAGAGGATTCTCCTTATATGCCTCGGCAAACAGCGCCTCCACTCTGGCATCCTCCGCCTCCCGCAGCGCTCCCGCCACGGAAAACAGATCCAGGCAGGCGTTCCCCGTGGTGCTCAGGGCAACGGCTCCGTTCTCCGTCCTTGTGAAATTTCCCTCTCTTCTCAATGCATCTGCAAAGCTCATAACCATACCTCCGCCCGTTCCTTCGGGCAAGCATTTCTCCCCCGGCTCCTGCACCTGCGTCCTGCGTACCCTGGGCAGGCCTGCGCCACGGCTGAATGCTTTTACATGACCCATTTTTTCCTGTGGCGGAGTCGAACCGCCTTACACCATCAGGCCCTTAAATGTTTTTGGTGCCTCCTCCTGGGGCGACACTGTTTATGCTGTCAGGGTCACAATTTTGTCTGCGGCGCTTCCTCTCCTCGGCTCCCGTTCTGCCTCAAGGGCCTGTCTCCCTTCAAGGGCTTCTTTCAAAGGTCTGTCTCCCTTCTGAGATAGCCTCTCCTCAAAGGTCTGTCTCCCTTCAAGGGCCTCTTTCAAAGGCCTGTCTTCCTTCTGAGATAGCCTCCCCTCAAAGGTCAGTCTCCCTTCAGGGATCCGTCCTTCCACAAGGGCCTGCCGGCTTGCCGAAAAGCTTCTGGCGCCGCACTGTATACTGCTTTTTTCGGCCGTTACATGACGCTTTTGGGTTTATGATTGACAGTCATATCCATTGGGGTTGCTGTAAGCGTCACAAGGCCATGTGCACAGGGACAAGATTCGAACTCGTATGTACCATTTTATTATGCCGTTTCCATCACAGACATGATGTGCTCTCTCCTATGCAATAATTATATTAGCATAGAACCTCTGGCATGACAATCATACTCATGGTATAAAAAATCTCTCCTCCAGCTCTTCCATGGAGCCTGCGAACACATTCTTGTCAATATATTTTTCAGCCCCGTCATATCCCTCCAAGACCGCTCTGTCAGTATACTGCCAGAATACCCATCTTCCTTTCATGTCTATGTCCGGCGGATAATATACGTTTCTGATCCACAGAGGATACCCGGCAAACCCGTTCCGAATATAGCGCTCCCAGACCGGATATGTTGTATATATAATCGGTCTGGCCTGATAATGCTCCTCAAGGGCCCGCAGCAGCTTCCCGAGCTCCTCCGCCACCTCTTCCCTTCCCGGCGGGCTCTCTTCCTTATCTCCATAGTACTCCACGTCAACTACGGGCACAAGCCTTCCCGAAAGCTCCCCCACCGTGTCGATATACATCTGCGCCTGCGTTTCGGCAGGGCTGTCGAAGCTGAAAAAATGATAAGCGCCCGTTTTAATCTCTGTCCCTTCCGCTGCTTTCCAGTTTTCATAAAAGCGCTCATCCACATAGCTGCTGCCCTCTGTAGCCTTTATGAAGGCAAAGTCCACCTCCTGCTCCTCTAACCGTGCCCAGTCCACTGTCCCCTGATAATGAGACAGATCCACCCCTTGTACCTCGTAGCCGAGCGCAAAAAGGACATTGGGCCGAACCGCCTTCCCCAGAACCAGCCCCGTGAAAAGCAGGGCCGCAGCCCCGGCTGCAAGCGCTGCAGTGCCGATTTTCTTATGTAAGCCCTTATTCCCGGTCATGCTTTTCCTTCCCTTTAACATCCTCTTTTTTCGGCGGACTCTTCGGCATTCATTCCCATCAGCCATTCGGCAGCCCCTTCAGCCCATAGTACTGCAGCAGCAATCTCACTACACGGCTGTAGCTGACCTTCCCGTCGGAAATTCCGTTCAGCTTCAGATTTCCGTCAATAAACGCATCCGCCGCCTTGTCCACCATATCCGTATCCAGCAGAGCCTTCCCGTTAATGCGGTCCCACTCCTCCTGCGTGACAAAAATATTGTCCGTCCAGACCTGATCGTCCACGGCAACGGGCGCAATATGCTTAACGGCCTCCTCGTAGACCTCCGGGTTGTCTCTCCAGGCATAATAGATATCGTTGTTCAGATACACCAGCACGCTGAGGTAGCCTGCATATTGAAAGAATTCATCCCCGGATCCCACGCAGGCCAGATAGCCTATAAAGTTTGCCTCATCTTCATATATATAGCCCCGCAGGTGGGCAAGCTCATGACACATGGTGGCGGGAATATTCAGAATGTGCATGACATCATTATAATTCGCTTCCATAGAAAAAGGAAAGTAGTAGCCCTGCATATGCTGCTGGCACATGAAATCCGAGGACAGCAGCGCCTTGGGCCGGGGGTAATAGCCGTCCAGCTGGGGATATTCTCTTCCCAGTGCCTTCATCAGCTCTCTGGCCTGATCTCCCATGTCCCTCAGCGCCTCCGCCTTCTCGAGCCCGCCCTTGTAGAGAACCATTCCCCCGGCGTCTCTTTCCATGCTTCCGGCCAGCGTGTTGCACCTCTGTGCCACCATATTGTAGACAGCAATCAGATCCTCCAGTGTATATTCCTCTTCATCCTCTCCGAAATACTGCCGGGAAAAGGTAGATGCATGGTACAGAATAAAACAGTTCAGCGTCATGATCAGGCATACTGCCAGCAATGTCCAGACGAAAAAGCCGTAAAATCCTCTGGTGAATGTACGGAACCCATGGTTCTGCCCTCTTCCTGCTCCGCCGCCATGGGCCGGCCGTCTTACTACCTTCAGCAGCCTCCCTGCTCCGCCCACAAGGCCGATGCATCCCCACAGAAGCCCCAGAAGCAGAGCCAGCGCCACCAGCGCCACACCAGCCCCGATCAGCCATTCTCCTACAGAGAAGGGAAAAATACCCGTCAGCCGGCCATAGGTATTGACCCATATAGGAAAAATATTTGCGATATACCAGTCACAGAAAGCCGTACTGTTCCACGCTGCCACATTCAGCAGCGCCACCAGTGCCCCAATGCCCAGATATAGGGCTGTCTTGATGTTCCTCTTCGTCTTGCCGTTCTTATCCAGCTTCAGTCCTTTCACCTTCTCTTTTCACCTGCTCACTTTCTGATCTCAGGGCAACTGTGCAACAGCCAGTCTTCTTCCCGTGCCGCCCTGTCCCCTCATACAAAAAAGAGTGCAGCCCAGCTAACGGACTGCACCCCTCCTGAAAAAATTATTCATAGGAAATATAATCTTCATAATCCTTCCAGATACAGCAAATCCATGTCTTTCCCTGATTCAGAACGATCTCGTTTCCGTTATCGTCGTAGAACATATTGGGGCTGTACCTCTCGTCCTTGCGCTCCCATGTGCCCTTGATCACCTTGCCGTTGGTGAATATATACGCCGTTCCCTTGCCGCTCACATCGAACTTCAGATAATCATACTGGTCATTGTCAGGAACTCTCTCCTCACCGTTGCACACCTTGAAGATCACGTTGGTCACGGTCAGCTGCTCATCGTTCATTTCATCGATCTGCTTCTGTCCGTACTGCGTCCTATAATAAAGTCTGTCGTCCTCATTGTATTCAAAGCAGGGATTGTGCTTGCCGTACCCTCCGGCATTGCTCTGGGTTCCGCCCGGATAGATCTTCGTCGCATCGGCATAGGAATCATAGGTCGCTATGTAACCGTCATCCGCAAAGGAAAACGCCTGTGTGAAACGGCTGGTGTAATTCTTGTTATAGCCGAAACGATCCACGTCCTTCTCATATCCGTCAATGAAGAGATAGCCCGTATGCTCCGTGGCCAGATTGCCTCTCTCGATCCGCTTATAGGTGTCGTTGCTGGCTCCTCTGGCAATGCCTGCCACAGCCGTGCTGATATTGTCCACCTGATCGGAATTGATCAGCTCCTCCACCCAGGGCCTCGCCAGTCCCCAGTTACAGTAGATGGACTCATAGGCCAGAGCCTCGAAAATGTAGTAATCCCGGCTGCTTCGCACGGAACCGATATGATCCAGATCATCATAATCCTCGAACATGCCCATGAGTCGGGTGATCCTGCCTTCTACCGGTGCCTCATAGATGATGCTGGCCTTGGAAATGCCGTACTGAGGAAGGGCCTGCAGGATGTTGTTGATCATGACTGCCATGTTCCTTCTCTTGACTACGTTCTCATCCTTCCACTCTCCGGTAAGATAGCTCTGCATCTTGCCGTCCACCACGGTACGGGACACGATGGGATGGCTCTCTCCGCCGGACTTCATGCCGTCATCCAGAACAGTTCCGTCGTCATCAGACTGCGACTGTGACGGATTTGTCGTCTCCTGCGGTGCAGGAGTCGCCGTGTTGAGCGGCTCAGGGGTCACCTCCACCGGAGACGGCAGATCATCTCCCGCACATCCGGTCAGCAGGATACCTGCCGCTATAACAAGTGCTGCCAATACTTTCTTTTTCATAGGAAATCCTTCTCTCCTCTCTTTCTTCGTATTTCATCAAAGCAGACAGACAATCTGCCGCCTTGCCCGGCGATCGCATAATCGGGAATTGCTTCCATCTGCAAATTAATCGCCCGCAAACGGCAAATTATGATATAATTTTACCACACACGCATATATGAAACAAGATAAAAAATATTGATTTTGCCTTAAATCTTTGTAACAAATCCGTCCCGGGCCGGATATATGATCAGAAACCGAAAATACCGCCGAGGAGAAGACATGGAGCAGCTCTATCAGGAGAACGCAAAAATCGTATATCATTACCTGCTGTCCCTGTGCCGCAGCCCCTCTCTGGCGGAGGACCTGACGCAGGAGACCTTCCTGCGGGCCTATCAGTCGCTGGAAAGATACGACGGGAGCTGCAGGCTCTCCACATGGCTCTGCCAGATCGGCAAGCATGTCTATTACCAATATCTGGCCAAGAACAGACGGGAGGTCCCGTCAGAGCCGACGGAACAGCCCGCTCCCCTCAAGACCCAGCCGGAGGAAACCGTGCTGCAGAAGCTGGAGCTGATGGACGTGCTGAAGGAGATGCAGAAGCTCCCCGCCCAGATGCGGGAGGTCATCTACCTTCGGATCTGCGCCGACCTGTCCTTCCGGGAGATCGGTGAGATACTGGGCAGAAGCGAAAACTGGGCAAGGGTCAATTTCTATCGAGGCAAGGAACGGCTGGGAAAAATGCAGCTGGAAAAGGCCGGAAAAGGTGCCCCACCTGCAGGCGCATCCAAGGGCGACGGTGCAGACAGCGATGGTGCCAGATACGGCGGCGGCACAAACGGTAACGGCACCCAGCATGACAGCAGTGCAGGCGGCGGTGCCAAGCATGACAGCACAAACAGCAACGGCACCAAGCATGACAGCGGTGCAGGCGGCGCCAGATACGGCGGCAGCACAAACGGCAACAGCACCAGGCATGACAGCAACGGCAGAAAGACAGGAGGAAAATAATATGTGTGTTTTAAACTGTGATATTGTAAAGGATCTGATCCCTTCCTATCTGGAGGATCTCTGTTCGGAGGATTCCAGAAAAGCGGTGGAGGCGCATCTGTCAGCATGTCCCGAATGCCGCTCTCATCTGGAAGCCATCAAGCATATACAGCTCTCCCCGGGGGAGGCCGGTCAGGGCCAGCTGAATTTCATGAAGCGGGTAAAGCAGTACTATGCCCGAAAGAACGCTCTGGGCGCTGCCCTGCTCTTTCTGTTTTCCCTCATGGTGCTGCCCGTCATCGCAACCACTCACCCTAACCATGAGGATATACTGTACTGCATCCTGTTCCCTTGTCTGGCCATCGGAACCTATATCCTGCTGTCCAACTACCAGCGCAGACCCAAGGGAAACTGGCAGAAGCTCCTATGTCTCATAACCTTCGGGCTAGGCACCCTTTACTCTACCTGCATCATACTGTTGATGAACTATTGTATTCAGACTGACAGCGGCATCTTCGGAACAGAGCTGTCGAAAACCGGGCCATACCTCAACGCCCAGCTCATTGCAATCGTCGTTATGGAGCTCCTGGCCTTCGCAGTCTGTGCCGGGGACTCTGTGAGAAAAAATTATTCCATCGGTCTGCTGCCTGCTCTGAACCTGACCTGCTGCGCCCTCTGTATGTCCTATCGGGAAATCCTGTTCTACATGGACTCTGCGGAAACCATCCCCTGTGCGATACTGCAGTGCATAGTTACTTTCCTCCTGCTGACAGCAGGCACCCTGCTGGCGGAACTTGCCATAGAGAGGCTGCACCTCTTTGTGTCCAGGCGGACACCCGGGGCCGACTGACCACAGCTGTATTTCTATGCCTGCAGAGAAAGGGCATCTCCCTCTCAGGAGATACCCTTTCTCTCGCATAATTTATTCACCAGCAGCTGCGCCAGAATGCCGCTGAAAATGCCGCCGAGCACGCCGAACAGCACATCCGTGGGAAAATGTACTCCGAGATACAGCCGGGACAAACCGATCAGCCCCGCAAGAGCCAGCGCAGGAATTCCGAAACGTTTCGGAAAACTTCTATAGAATATCCACGCAGACGCAAAAGAACTCCCCGTATGTCCGGAGGGAAAGGAATAATCCCACGGTCTGGGAATCAGCGGCACCAGCCCCTCCACGGTCTCATAGGGCCTGATTCTGGCCACAAGATTCTTCAGCGTCATATTGTTGATCAGCAGAGACAACAACAGCGCCAGCAGACTCATGACCCCTGCCCTTCTCGTCTTTTTCGGAATCAGCAGCAGCAAGGACAGAATCACCCATATGATGCCGCTGTTGCCGAGAGTCGTGATCGCAGTAAAGACCGGGGTCAGAATCCCGTTCCTTATATTTTCCTGAATAAACATCAGAATGTCACCGTCCAGACCTGTCAGCCATTCCATCTTATATCCTTCCCCCTAACCCTCCAGAAAATCCATGAACACTCTGGAGCCCGTAGCTCCCCTCTGCCTCTGATATTTGCCGGAATAGGGATGCAGCGCACTTTGGGCCATTCTTGCAAAGACCAGCTGGCCTATCCTATGGCCTGCCTGCAGCTCTATGGCGCAGCGGTTCGCATTGAACAGCTCCAGTGTGATCTCTCCCTCGAACCCCGGATCCACCCAGCCTGCGTTCTGAATGAATAGTCCCAGCCTCCCAAGAGAGCTGCGGCCCTCCACGAAGGCGGTGAGATTATCAGGCAGCCGAAAATATTCCACCGTGGTAGCCAGCACGAACTGTCCCGGCAGAAGAAGGTATCTGTCCGTGATGATCGTCTTGTACTTAATGTCATCGCTTAGCCTGATAATGCCATTGGATGTGTCCTCCAAGACACAGAAGGTGTTTCCCAGACGTATGTCCACGCTGGCCGGCTGAATCTGACCTTCCTCCAGAGGCTCTATGCACAAATCTCCTTCCCTGATCAGGCTGCTGATCTCCCCATCCGATAATACCATGTCAATTCCTCCCTGAAGCCAATTTCTGGCCCTTCATCCTTCTGAAGTCCATGTCTGCTCCTTCATTATATCAGTTAAGCAGATCCGCCGCAATTCCTTTTTCGATCCCCTGGTCTTCCGCATTTTCCCATGATTACCCGTGTGTTTTCAAGATTTCTCATGGTTTTCCAGGACTCTCCATAAGTTCTCATGATTTCTTCATGGATTTCTGTGATTTTCCATGACTTCTCATGACTTCTTCATGGTTTTCCAAGGCTCTCCATAAGTTCTCATGATTTCTTCATGGTTTTCTGTGATTTTCCATGACTTCTCATGACTTCTTCATGGTTTTCTATGGTTTTCCATGACTTCTCATGATTTCTTCATGGTTTTCTATTGTTTTCCATGATTTCTTCATGACTTTCTATGGTTTTCCGATTTCTCCATGACTCCTCCATGAGGATCCGCTCCGAACTTATCCGAATGCGGTAATTATGCATCAAACATCCGACACGGGCATCGCCATAATCCCTAATAGACCCCCACAAAGGCCAGCGTGGGGCACACTCTGGCATCACGGATGCGGATGATCAGTTCTCTCACCTCCGCCTGCGGGAATCTTGCTATCTTTTTATAACCCACCGTACCCCCTTCATATAATATGTCAGCGTTCTCATTGCGAATCTCAAAGCTCTCGATTCGCTGGCTCAAGCGTATATTCTCCTTCAGCACTACATAGGACACAGCGACCGGGCCGGAAAAGCGGATCCGAATCTCTGCCTCCCTCACGCCGTCCTCCGGCTTGTAGAAGCTGTCATAGTCATCCTCTCTTACACAAGCGATCTCATGACCCTTTTCCTGACAGTCCGCCTCCAACGTGGCCTCCTCCATCAGATTTCGGGCAAACGCTGCCCGCAGGCAGTCCCCCATCTCCTGCAGGCGTTCCACATCCCTCTCATGGATCCTGCCGTCCCTGGCAGGCGGGATGTTCAGAAGGAACATGGCATTTCCTCCTACGGAATTGTAATATATATTCAGCAGCTCCTCCAGCGGACGAACCTTTCTGTCCTCGCTCTCATGGTAGAACCATCCGGGGCGGATGGATGTATTGACCTCGGCAGGATACCATATCAGCTCCCGTTCCCCCTCCAGAGCCTTCCTGCTGCCCAAGTCCTGATCCTCCGCCTTGATCTCCCTCTGGCGGAAGGCCTCGTCATCCTCCTGCTGGCTTTTCTCTGCTATTCTTTCTGTATCAAGCATTCTGGCGGGAACCACGCTCCACTCGGCAGGTCTGGTGCGTCCGGCCTCATTGCCGCACCAGCGTATGTCAGGGCCGCACACACTGATGCAGGCCTCCGGCTGAAGCCTGCGTATCACTTCATAATAGCGCCCCCAGTCATAAAACTGCTTTTTCCCGTTCTTCCCCTCTCCGCAGGCTCCGTCGAACCATACGGCAAATATGGGGCCGTAATCGGTGAGAAGCTCTGTCAGCTGATTGACAAAGTAATCATCATACGCTTTTCCATGTCCGTAATTCACATTGTTCCTGTCCCAGGGCGACAGATAAATTCCGAACCGGATACCGCCTCTGCGGCACGCCTCAGAAACCTCTCTGACCACATCCCCCTCACCGTTTCTGAAAGGGCTCCTTGCCACCGTATGCTCCGTGTACCTGCTGGGCCAGAGGCAGAAGCCATCATGATGCTTGCAGGTAAGAATCAGTCCCTTCATTCCGGCAGACTTCACCGCAGCCACCCACTGATCCGCATCAAATCTGTCCGGGCAGAATATACTCTCCTCCTCCGTGCCGTCTCCCCACTCTCTGTCTGTATATGTATTGACTGTAAAATGTATGAATGCATAGAATTCAAGCTGCTGAAACGCAAGCTGCCTGTCACTGGGCACCACCTGCACCAGTCTTCTGTCCATGGACATTCCCTTTTCCATGTTTTCCATAGCCACTCCCTTTTCCTTTTCTATCATACCCTGCTCCTTTTCATAATCTGAACCAGATTCTTGAAATCTGATCCAATTTCTCAAAATCTGATTCACGCTTCTCAAAATCTGATTCATGCTTCTCAAGAGCTGATTCACGCTTCAACTCAGCTCTGCTTTAGCTTGGACTGCTGTATCCTCAAATATTTCTAATGTAACACTTAAATACAGTTCTGTAAATACATTTCTCCGCACTTTACCTGCTTTGACTTTATCAGGTTCAACCTTACACAGTTCGGCCCTGCTTGGTTCAGCTTTACCCGGTTTATACTCAGCTTGACTTTACCCGGCTCGACTTTACGTGGTTATTCTGATCTGTCTGATTTGTGACTATATTGGCATCCATAATTTTACTTATCAGGGCAATATCCGACAGCCCGGCGACAAGATTCTGCATTTACTTTTCTTTCAGGGTCACCTTATAATGAAAAAGACATGAGCCGGAGCAGCTACGGCCGGCTCACGCCAAGGCAGCCTATAAAAGCAGACTGTCAACATAGGCTGTAAACACAAGCTGCAAACACAAGCTGCAAGCACGGGCCTTCCGACACCAAGGCGGCGGGCCGGAAAGAAAACGGAGATAAGGCTATGGATGTTTTTAAGTTCGGGCTGCGGTACTGGAAAAAATATGCGGCAGGAGGAATCCTCACCAAGGTCATGAGCTGCGTGGCGCTGGGGGCAGACCTTATGCTGCCTCTCCTCACCTCCATGTTCATCAACTATGTGATGCAGGACAACGAACCTGCCGACGACAACATTTTCTCTTTCCTGCTCAGCGGAAAGTACGGGGCGATCCATTCCATGGAGCTTTTCTGGACGCTGGCCTTTCTCTTTGTGGGACTGATCCTGCTGAAGGAAATCACGGTCTATATCAGAAACATCATCAACCAGAGGCTGGGGCTGGGGCTGGAGACGGATCTGCGCAGGGCCACCTTCCACAAGCTGATGGAGCTGGACAGCGACACCATCTCCCGATACAACACGGGCGAGCTGCTGACCATCCTGAACTCTGACACCATCATGTTCAAGGATCTGTTCTGCCGGATCATCCCCCACATGTTTGATGCCGTCTTCGTTCTGGTGACGGCCATCCTGCTGCTGGCGGGCATCAATCCCTATCTGCTGATCATACCGGTGATCCTGATCCCCTTCTTTGCCACGGCCCTGCTGCGCTTCCGCAAGCTAGCAAAACAGAACTTCACCGTGATCCGGGCCAACAACAGCAACATGAGCCTGACGGTGCAGGAGAACATCGAGGCTGTCCGGCTGGTGCGCTCCTTCACCAATGAAAACCTGGAAAAAGAGAAATTCAACAAGGCCAACCAGAAGATAAAGGAATCCTATGTGAAGCAGGTGAAGCTCTCCTCCTCCTTCGAGGCGGTGTTCAGCCTGATCCGGCAGACCGCCTATATTGGCAGCATCGCCGTTGGCGCCATTCTGGTCATGAACGGATATATGCTCATCGGCTATCTGGTGGCATGTGCCGACTACGTGATGAAGATCATGCAGTTTGTCACCCAGATCAACAACTGCATGTTCCAGATGCAGCAGCAGCTGGTGTCAGGCAAGAAGATGATGGATTTCATGAGCTGTGAGACCAAGATACCAAACGGGGAGGTCTCCGCAAGGCCCATAGAAAAGGTACATATCCAGATCCAGCAGGGCACCATGTGCATTCAGGGAAAGACGGTGCTGCGGGACATCAATCTGGACATTCCCTACGGCAAGAAGGTGGGCATCGTAGGGGGAACGGGCTGCGGCAAAAGCGTGCTGCTGGAGTCCCTGATCCGGGTACACGACCTTACCGGCGGCGCAATCAGGCTCAACGGCAAGGATATCAGGGAATATGACCTAGACTCCCTGCGGGAGAAATTCTCCTATGTGTTTCAGGACGTGTTCCTTTTCTCCAACACCATAGATTCCAATATCGCCTACGCCCAGCCGGACATCAGCCGCCAGCAGGTCTACCGGGCCGCCATGCACGCCCAGGCTCACGGCTTCATCCAGCATCTTCTGGACGGATATGATACAATCGTAGGCGAGCGGGGGCTGGGCATTTCCGGCGGACAGAAACAGAGGGTGTCCATCGCAAGGGCGCTGCTGCGGGAGGCTCCCATTCTGGTGCTGGACGATTCCACCTCGGCGCTGGACGTGAACACGGAACGCAAGCTTCTGCGGGACATTAAAGAGAATTATCCCGAAAAGACTCTGCTGATCTCCGCCCACCGCATGTCCTCGGTGGTTGACTGTGACGAGATCATCTATATGAGAGACGGCATGATTCTGGAACGGGGCACCTTTGAGGAGCTGATGGCAATGGACGGGCACTTTGCAACCGTGTACAGAATTCAGGAGACGCAGGAGGGTGCAGTGAACTTCGACGCACTGGCAGAAGCCGAGAGGGGAGCGTAAAGTACGGCACGGCGGAACATATGCTTTTAAAACGAAGTATAGCGTACTGCAGAGGGGCATGCATGCTTTTAAGACGAGGCAAGAGGTACTCCAAAGCGGAATACATAGTTTCAGGATCAGGACGAGGTATAGAATATGGCGAAGCGAAATACATATTTTCAGGACGAGGTAATCGAAAGAAAAATAGACATTAAGCAGCTGGCCCGGGTGGTCCGTTATGCCTTCCCCTACAAGCAGTACTTTATCATGGTGGCCTTCCTGATGGTGCTGGCCTCCCTGCTGGCCATGGTGACGCCCCTGCTCCTGAAACAGATCATCAACGTAGCGGTGCCTTCCGAGAACTTCCGGATGCTTACCTTCCTGATCCTAGGCATGGCGGCGCTGGCTCTCACGGAGATCGGCATTAACTTTGCCCATCAGCGCATCATGGGCAGAGTAGGACACGACATCATCGCCAACGTGAGGAGGGACGTCTTCTATAAGCTGCAGGAGCTGCCCTTCGACTATTTCGACTCCATGCCCAACGGCAAGATCGTGGTGAGGGTAACGGAGTATGTGAACGATCTGGCGAACTTTTTTACCAACAGTCTGCTGATGCTTCTGTCTTATGCGGCGAAGCTCCTGATTGTCACTTTTTTCATGCTGGGCCTGAGTCCCCAGCTGACGGGGGTGGTATACATCATCGTGCTGCCCATGGTGACCATCATCTTCTTCCTGCGCTACTCCCTGCGCAAGCTCTTTTCAGGCCATAGGGCCAAGGTTTCCAACCGCACGGCCTTCCTCATAGAGACCATCATGGGGGAGAAGATCGTCAAAAGCTATAACCGCAAGGAAAGCAGCGAGCAGATTTATGAGGAGGTGCACGATGCCAGCGTGAAGCAGTATCTGAAGATCGTCCACCGGGGCGAGCTCAACACCCCCGTCGTGGAGACCTTCTGGAACATCGGCACGGTTGCCCTCTACGGCACGGCGCTGTTCCTGATCCTGAACGGCAGCTCTACCATGGACGCCGGAATCGCAGTGGCCTTCACCAGCTATATGACCCAGTTCAGCGGCCCCCTGACCCAGCTGGCCCAGATCATCCAGCAGCTGGCGCAGGTCAGCTCCAATCTGGAGCGGGTGTTCGACACCATCGATTACCCCGTCTCCATCCATAACGAGGAAAACTGCAGGAATCTGGAGCATGTTCAGGGAAAAGTCGACTTTAACGATGTAACCTTCTCTTATGACGACGGTGTCAATATTCTGGAGCATTTCGACCTCCATGTGAAGCCCGGGGAGACCATTGCGCTGGTAGGCCCCACAGGGGCAGGAAAGACCACCGTCATCAATATGCTGACCCGTTTCTATGACGTGAAGGAGGGAAGTGTCACCATCGATGACGTGAACGTGAAGGAAGCGTCCCTGACCTCCCTGCGCAGAGAGGTAGGCGTCCTGATGCAGGAGCCCTTCATCTTCAAGGGCACTATTCTGGAAAATATTCGTTACGGAAAAGTAGATGCGACGGATGAAGAATGCATCGCTGCGGCAAAGACCATCTTTGCAGACGAATTCATCTGCAAACTGACCGACGGCTACAACCATGTGCTGGAGGAACGGGGCCTGGGGCTCTCCGCTGGGGAGCGGCAGCTTCTGTCCTTCGCCAGAATCATCCTGAAAAATCCTTCCGTGGTCATTCTGGACGAGGCCACCAGCTCCATCGACACGGAGACGGAAGCCCTGATCCAGCAGGCCCTGAACGTGATCCTGAAGGACAAGACGGCCTTCATGGTGGCCCATAGGCTCTCCACCATCCGCAGCGCCGACCGAATCCTATATATTACCAACAAGGGAATCGCCGAGCAGGGCAGCCATGAGGAGCTCATGGAGCTGAAGGGCCTGTACTATGCGCTGAACCAGAAGGCGTAGGATGATTATTTATTCCAGTAGCCCGTGAATCTGGTAGAGGGAGAGCATGTTCTGATACATCATCTTCCTCCCCAGCAGCTGCTGGTAGGTCACAGTCTTTACCTTGCCCTCGGCCTTCAGCCTATCCATTTTCGACTGGATGTCGGCATATTCTCTCTGTACTGCGCCCAGCATATCCTCAAAGGCCTTCAGACGGCCCTCAAAATCCTTGTTCGACATTCTATTCTGTGTCTCCTTTCCTCTGTGGCTTTCCTATACGCCTTCCCTATATCGGTTTTCTTTGCTGCCGCTTTCTTTGCTGGTGTTTTCTTTGTTGCCGCTTTCGTTGTTGCTGCTTTCTTTGTTGCTGCTTTCTTTGTTGCCGCTTTCTTTGCTGGTGCTTTCGTTGTTGCTACTCTCTTTGCTGTTGCCTCCTTTGCTACACTACTGCATTTCTACACTTTTATGGCTTTTTTACCGCAGCCTTACGGCGTTTCTCTTCTGCGCCTTCCCTTTTCAGCCGAAAAAGCAGCCGCTGCCTTTATCCAGCCCATCAGTTCATCATCTATCTCCTCTTCCCCGGAAATCAGCACATGGTGGGTCCAGCGGTTCGGATAAGGCTCCGTTGCCGCATCAATCCGGGGCGATTCTATGCGGTGGCCCAGCCCGAAGGTCACCACAATGTAATTCTCCGGCCGCTCCTTGGCCTTCCGCACCGGCAGAAAGGACACGAAGGCAAAATGATACCGATTGGAAAAGGCGATCTGGGTCTTGCTCACCTTGACGTCCACCTGCCCGATCTGGGCCAGAACCCTGCTCTCAAAGGCCTCATACAAGGGAAGGGCCTCTTCTTTTCCGTCAAAAAAACACAGTATGTCCTGATTCATTTTATAGGACCCTCCCCTTCCCGATCAGCCCTGAAACAGACTCTTCACTATCTGATCTGCGCACTCCTTCGGGCTATACTTATCCGTCTCCACCCTGCAGCTGTAGCGAATCCCCTCCGCCATGATCTCATGCTGCTCCTGAGACTGGTTCTCATACCTGTCTCCCCGCTGTATATTGCGCTGCCTGCAGATCTCCAGCGGGCAAAAAACCTCCACGATGTCAAGAGGATTGTCCCTCAGTATCTCCTGCAGCCTTTGGTAATGGGGACTGAGCCGGGGCTGCTCCACCAGTATGCCGTCAATGAGCACATTATGCCCCATGTCGGAAAACAGTCTGGCCGTGTGGTACATCATAAGAATGGCCTCGCTCAGATATTTCCAGTAATCCTCCTGAAGATACTTTTCCCCG
>CANOFQ010000038.1 GCA_947565325.1 uncultured bacterium | reverse complement strand
CTCCTTTTCCGATTATATATGGGGATTTAGCGGGGGGCAGGTTATTTATGAAAACAATGACTATTATATAGTGCTTGAGGAATGCGGCCTTGATCTGGGGGCACAGAATGACTACGCCAGACAGACAAGCATTGAGATCGCCGCAGGGAAGGGGCCGGACATTTTATATGATGATGTGCTGGGGGAGTATTCCTATGGAATTTTTGAGAAGGGGGGCTATGCCGACCTGAGCCCTTATCTGGAAAGCTCCGGCATAGAAAAAGAAGACTTTTTCCCATGGGTCTTTGGCTATGGGAGCAGTAACGGAAAGGTGTACGGCGTTATGCCCAGTGCACGCTTTCTTCTGATAGGACACGGGGGCGTCGTGATGGACGCCGAGGTTCTGGGGGTGAATACAGAGCCGGATATTGAAACACTGACAGATGCCCTGCTTGCACGGCAAGGGAACGAGGTTTTTCTGGCGGACATGGACTCGATGAAGGTTCTGGAGCTGTTTCTGAAGGGGACGGAGGATCTCTGGGGGATGGTTGACTGGAAGAATGGGGTCTGCGATTTTGACACGGAGCTGTTCCCGAAGATACTGGAGGCAGCAAAACGCTACGGGGACAACGGAGGCGGCGGGGATATTGAGCCGCTGGCTGAAGCTGAATATTATGATGTGTATCAGTATCTGGACAGAAGCCTTCTTGCGGAAAAGGGAAAGGTTAGGGTCGGATTATTGTTTGATGACGGATGCCATGCAAATCTGTGTACAGCACGGATCATGATGGTCAATGCCGCTTCTGAACAAAAGGAGGGGGCGTGGGAATTTATCCGGTTCGTTCTGGAAAGCCGGTGGGAGAGGGACGTGAGAAGCAGATATCCCGGGAGCAGAGAGGTTTTTGCAGCCCTGATGGAAAAGGAGCTGGGCAAGGGCACTTATGCGGAGGGCACCAGCTATTATGAATACGGCAAAACCAACGGCTTCTATCCTCTGACTGAGGAACGTATTACGCAGCTGGAAGAAATTCTGGAGGACGCCCGCTTCTCCCCCATCCGCACAAAGCCCATACTGGACATCATCTACGAGGAGGCGGCAGGGTACTTCGGCGGAGTGAAGGACATTGATGAGACGATTGATGTCATCAACAACCGGGTGCAGGTTCTGCTGGACGAAAAAACAGATTGACAATTCCGGCTGTCTGTGCTATGGTACAGAGACAACCATTGTCTTTTTCTTCCATCTTCGACGATGCATGAATAGGGGAGGGAGAAAGAGGACACCATAAAAGACACCCATGGGGGAGTAGTAAGCGCAATCGGCGTGGCATGTCAACAAACCCGACCTTTCGGTCTGGCATGTCTTAAATCACGAGACTCATGTATAGCGGCAGGCTATATGTAAGTTCTTCCGAAGGCGCAGAACCATGGAGCATCGTTGCAGCGTATGTGACCCGGCGGAGCATTAGCCAGCCGGGTCTTTTGTTGGTCACACGGGTTTTTGTGCAGACGTCAGAATCATGTAAAACAAGGGACTATTCATAAATAACCTTACAGTAAAGAAGTATTTATGGATAAATCCCAAGGAAGGCTACGAAAGAAAGGAGTAACACAAATGGAACTGGCATGGATTATTTTTCTGTTTATCGTGGGTATCGTGTTCATCGTGAAGGGGGGAGATTTCTTCGTGGATGCGGCCTCTTGGATCGCAGAGGTCAGCGGCATTCCCAAGCTGATCATAGGGGCCACCATCGTGAGTCTGGCCACCACCCTTCCGGAGATGCTGGTCTCCGTCATGGCGGCGGCCAAGAAGAACGTGGACATGGCCATCGGCAATGCGGTGGGGAGCGTGACCGCCAACATCGGCCTGATCATGGCCATCTCCCTGATCTGTATGCCTGCGGTGATCAAGCGGGCCGATTATCTGATGAAGTCTCTGCTCATGCTGGCGGCCGCCTCTCTCATCGTGGTCTGCGGCTTTCAGGGGGAGACAGGGATCGGGATTTCTGCGGTGCTGGTTCTCATCTTCTTTGCGTTCCTCTGGGAGAACGTGTCCTCTGCCAAGCGCTCCATGAAGGAGGGGAGTCAGGGGGAGAAACGTAAGCTGAAGGCAGGGAAGAAAGAGGTATGGGTCAATATTGCCAAGTTTGTGGTAGGGGCCGTGGGCATCGTCTGGGGCGCCGACCTGCTGGTGGACAACGGCAGTGCGCTGGCCACCATGGTGGGCATTCCAGAGCGGGTCATCGGCGTGACCATCATCGCCGTGGGAACCTCCCTGCCGGAGCTGATCACCACCGTCACCGCCATCGTAAAGAAGCAGTCCTCCCTCTCCGTGGGCAACATTCTGGGGGCCAATATCATCGATCTGTCCCTGATCCTGCCTCTCAGCTCCTTCGTGTCAGGCAGGCCGCTGCCCATCACGGAGGCATCGGCCCGGATCGACCTGCCCGCCTGCCTGCTGGTGGGCTGCATCGCCGTGATCCCCGCCATGATCTTCCAGCGGTTCAGAAGGTGGCAGGGAATCCTGCTGCTGGCGGTGTACGTGGGGTATCTCTGCCTGACCCTGACGGTAAGCTGATACTTCTTTCTGAAGTTATTCCTGCACCGCTGACCGTATTCTGAATAAAGAAGTCAGGAACGCCCCGGAACGAAAGCTCCGGGGCGTTCTTATATGCTCTTTCAGATGACTTCATTCTCCTGCCTTTTCCTGCAGCCAGTCCTTCTGCTCGTCGCACCATGAGATCCGGTTGCGGCCCAGCCGCTTGGCCTCGTAGAGCATGGAGTCTGCCAGCTTCAGGTAGTCGTCGTAGATATCCTCGTTGGTTGGGATCAGAGTGACCCCGCCGGCGCTGATGGTGACCCACTTTGACACGGGAGAAGTGTGGGGGATCTGGAGATCCTCCACCGCCTGCCGTATTTTCTTCATGAATTCAAAGCAGGAGGATCCGCTGTTGCCGATGAGCAGGGCGATGAATTCCTCGCCACCGTAGCGGGCAAGGAAATCCGTGGACCGGCGCAGATGAGAGGAGACGGTTTTGGCCAGAGAGGATATCACCTTGTCCCCTGCAGGGTGTCCATAGGTGTCGTTGTAGAGCTTGAACTTGTCGATATCGAACATACAGATGGAGAAGGGGAGCTTGAGGCGGGTTGCCATGCGCCATTTCGCATGGCGCTCCTCCTCATAGCACCTCCTGTTGGGAATGCCCGTGAGCTCGTCTATCATGGCCTGCTGCATGAACTGTATCTTATAATGGTGCATCCGGATGTGGTTGTCCACTCTGGCCTTGATGATAATGGGGCTGAAGGGCTTGGTGATGTAGTCAGCTGCCCCCAGCAGCAGACCCTTTTCCTCATGCTGAATATCTGAGAGGCCGGTGAGCAGGATCACGGGAACCTGCTTGGTCAGAGGCATTTCCTTGAAGATCTTCAGTAGCTTGAAGCCGTCCATGTCCGGCAGGATCACGTCAAGAAGAATCAGGGAATAGGCTCCGGAGCCCGCCATGTCAAGACCGTCTGCGGCGGTGTGGCATAAGGTGGTCTCGTAATCGTCCTTCAAGATAGACTGCAGGTATTCCGCCTGCATGAGGCTGTCGTCAATGATCAATATCTTGTCCAATAGGGTGTTTCCTCCTTTGCTTCATTATTTTGATGGATCACTTTTCCGGTGCTTCTTGCTCTCGGTAATGTCCTGAGCCATATATACTACCGTTTTCGGGATATCGTCGGCGCCGATCTGGGCGATGACCGCCGTTGCCCGTACCCAGCCGTACTCCTCAGAGCCGAAGTCCGGCAGCTTGCGGTACTCCAGCGCAATGAAGGGATGCCACCAGCGCAGGGTTCTGCGCCAGTTCTCGGGGTTCATCACCTCCAGATATTCCGCCCGGTCATCCGGATGGATAAAATTCTCGGCGTAGATGCGCAGTGCGGCGGAGCAGTTCACCTCGCTTCCCAGAATATCGCCAACCTTGCTCTGCTGTGTCACCGTCCGGAAGGTGTCATGCTCTAGGTCCACATAATAGGTGGAAAAGAACAGGCTGCTCATGCTGCTGATGATATAGGCTCTGTCCTCCAGCGCCTGATGCTCCGCCTCCTCCTTGTTCTTTTCTCTGGTGATGTCCCGCCCCAGAATATTTACCATCACGTCGTCTTCCTGCCTGGTATAGATGATATGCTGTTCTATCCAGCGGATGGGTTCTCCCTTCAGACGGTACTGGCAGATCTCTTCCTGATAATCCTCCGTCGCTGCAGCCTTTTTGCGCAGATGCGCCAGAGAGAGGAAGCTGCGGTATTTCTCTGCGTCCTCGGGGTGGATGTAGGACAGGGCGCTCTGAACATGGGAATCGTAGTCGTCGATCAGTGTGTTCTGGGGCCTTGCGGACTTGCCCAGGCTGATCCGTTCGCACTGGCCGTTCTCCAGATTCACCGTGTTCATGATGCTGAACCGGGATTTGAGGATGGCGGCCATCTGCATATCCTTCTGGGAGAGCGCCAGCTCCCGGCGGACCCGCTGGTCCACGTCCCGGAGAGACAGAACGGCATAGCCGGTCTGCTCCCGCTGTCTGCCCAGGGTGGCGGTCACGGCAATGTAGCGGTAATCCTCACCCTGCCTCTGCTGGCATAGAAATTCGGTCTTTGACAGACCGGACTCCCTTGAGCGGCGAAGGCCCTCCAGAGAGAATCTGTTGTGAAATTCCTCCTGATATGCGCTGTGAAGCTCTTTTTGGATCCTCGTGCAGACAGTGTCCCATAGGAGGATCTCGGAGGAGAGGCCGTCCTGCATGGAGCCGTTTTCCCGCACGGGCTTAGCGACCCCTGCATTGAGATCAACGGTATAGATGCCGAAGCTCTGTTCTCCCAGAGAATAAATGACCTCCCGGCTTCGGACGTTGATCTCCTCCCGCTCCAGTCCCTCCCGCAGGACATCGTGTACGTCCCGCACGCAGATCAGGGCCTTGAGGCTGCCGGTGGTGTATCCGAAGCCCGGCATGAGTTCTATCAGGTTCCAGCGGAAGACGTTCCCTACCTTCCGTCTGTAGATACAGGTCTGGGCGGTGCCGTTGGTGCCAAGGACATTCTGAAGATGCTCCAGGCTTACGAAGGAGAGGAAGCGCTTTTCATCATCCGGGTGGATGAGGCCCTCCTTGGCCAGCTTGCCCAGCTGTTCGGAAATGTTGTCCCCGCAGATGGGTAAGCTGCCGGGTTCCGTTTTCAGAGACTTGTAGGCGCCCTGGCTCAGATCCACCTGCAGGATCTTGCGGTAGGTATAGCCGGCCACCTCAATGCGGGGCATCACTGCCACTACGAAGGCTGAAATGCTGCCTTCCCATAGAATTCTTGCCGCCACCAGATCCACCACGCCTCCGAAGGCTTCATTGTAGCTGACGGAGCGGCTCTCCTGACGGCCCTTGATGGTCAGAAGGGGGCAGCTGTCGCAGGAGCCGGACCAGACATCATGGCAGGCCATGCCCAGCCGGACCGAAGGAGACATTTTCTGGACCCATTTATTATAGTATAATATGACATGATCTGATTCCCGTATGACGTAGATCCCCACTCCGGACACTGTGTCCAGAATTGTTTGATATACTGTGTTTTCCACAGGCTGCCTCCTGATCCGGATCCGCAGTGCGGTATCCTTGTTATGATATATATATATGCCTGATATGTGCCTGAAAGACGGCGGTACTGCGTTGGGAGCTTAATCCCTCGAGGTGATCACGGTGATGTTGCTGTCTTCAGAAGGCATCTCCAGAAGCGTGTTCCCGGCGCACCATACTGTCCTAAAGTCCGGCAGGGCTTCCAGCGGCTTTAAACTGGTGACGCTGTTGTCCGTGATGTCCAGATACTGCAGCATCGGAAGATCTTCCACGAACTCGAGGCTGTCGATTCCCGTGCCCTCCAGATACAGATCCGTGAGATTGGGGAAATGGAGGAACATGTCATAATGATCCGACAGCTTCACGGGCTGGCGGCTCCACATGTCATAGTCCTCTGCGCCGGCATCGGTGATGGAGACCTTGTCCAGCAGCAGGCACTGGAGATTCCCGTTGGTGGGCAGGGTGTCAAAGTCCAGCGCAATGCGGCAGTTGGTGAGGTTCAGATAATATAGAGACGGAATGCCGAATATTTCGTTCACGCTGCCGAATACGTCCGTGTCCGTCAGATCCAGGGCCTCCAGCTTGGGCAGTCTTGTCAGGGGCTCAAGGGATTCCGTGGCGGAGCCAAAGTCATGGATCTCCAGAGTGGTGAGCTCCTGCATGGCGGTGATGGCCTCCAGCTCCCATCCGGCGCAGCGCTCAAGACAGAGGTAGGTCACGTTGGGCGCATTTCTTAAAAGGGACAGGTCGTTGGCGTATTTCAGCGTAAGCCGGTTCAGGCTGCCCAGATTCTGGAAGGAGGGCATCTGCTCGCTGTAGTTGAGCTCCAGCGTCAGGTTTACCAGACCGGGCAGCGCATCCAGCCCCGTATAGTCCTCTATGCGGTAATTCCCGGTCAGGTACAGAGTGGTGATCTCCGGACAGTCTGCCAGTGCGTCCAGATTTGTGATTATGCTGTTCTCCACTCTCAGGCTGGTGAGGCCCGGCATCACGCTGATAAAGTCGATGGTTCCGAGCTGTGCCGATTCGACGGACAGCTCCTGAAGCTGAGTCAGCTCCATCAGGGGAGAGAAATCCGTGAGCCGGTCGCAGTCCGTAAGAGACAGCCCCAGCAGGTTCGGCAGCTTGGTCAGGGCGGAGATATCCTCCAAGGCACCATATTCCGCAAAAAGATACTGCAGGCCGGTGAAGGCCTCCAGCCCGTCCAGGGAATCGCTAAAGATGGAATCCTCGGCGCTGAGAGCCTGAATGGCCGTCGGGTCGGGCAGGATTTTCAGATAGTCCTTGATGCTGTTTTCCGCATACACGATCTGGAGGTTCTGCAGGCCATCCAGATCGCCCTCGGACAGATCGTCGTCGATGGAAAGGTATTCCAGCCCCGTGAAGCAGGACAGGTCGGAAAGCTTCCTTCCCATGTCGCTGTCGAAGGTCAGTGTCATGGTTTCCCCGTAATTGAGCTGGTAGTAGATTTCTTTGTCATCCCGGTTGATCTCAAGCGCCGTCAGCTGGGCGTATTCATCAGAGGAGATCGCATCATAATCTTTTTCCCAGATCGTCTCGGCGAGGGCCTGAAAGAAGGTGGATTCCGGTTTTCTGCCCTGAGGGATATCGTCGGAGCTCCCTTCCTCGGAGGAAACCAGTTCTTCTTCCGAAGGGATATACAGGCTGGAAGCCGCCAGAGAATCGTCAGGGTAGGAGTCATAGGAGCTGGAATGGCTGCCGCCGGAAAAGAGATTGCTGATATAGTCTATAGAGGCATCCACCCCGTAGTATACTACGAAATAGGCAGCCACGGACACCACCACCGATACCACTACGCCGCCTGCGATACCTGCGAACTGCTTTGCCTTGGAGCCCGGGTTTTTCGGGGGCTGCCCGGTGGTGCCGGACCAGTCCGTGTGGGCCGTGCCGTAAATGGGCGGCCTCTGAGAATTACGCTGCTGCGGGGCGGAGCCGGAGGGTCTCTGGGAGCTGTAGGGCTGCTGTCCGGAGCCGGAGGGCCTCTGGGAGCTGTAGGGCTGCTGTCCGGAGCCGGAGGGCCTCTGGGAGCTGTAGGGCTGCTGTCCGGAGCCGGAGGATCTCTGTGCGCCGGACTGCCCCTGAGACGAATAGCCGTACTGTGAGGAGCTGTAGTCAGTCTGCTCGTTTGCGTTCCTATAATAATAGCCGCAGCTCTTGCAGGTCATCCTTCCGTTTATCATTTTCAGTTTCGTGCCGCACATGGGGCATTTCTGTTTATCGTCAGCCATATTTCCTCCTGCCGCACCCTTTTCGGCGGTGCGCTTCCTTATCCTCAGATTATCATATCCCATTATACAATTAAAACTTCTGCATTTCAAGAATGGGCCGCTGAAAAAGATATTAAGTTTAGATGGAATTCAGACAGCTGGGATTGCGGATCACGGTGAAGAACAGATTGACTTGTCATAGATTAGAAGCTATAATACCTTTGGCACACATTGTGATGAATAGGAAGCGGAGCCGTTTTTCTGCTGACTAAAACAAGCGGGGGCGGAAAGCTTTCTTTCCATGTCGCTGTGGAAAGTCAGGGTAAAAGAAAGGACTTCCGCCGAAGCGAATGCAGGGAGTGGGGATATGAGATTTGAACCGAAAACTTTGGACTATGAGCTGAGTCCCTATACGGGACTTACAAGAGAGAGCTGGCTGGAGGCCGGAAGGTACCTGCTGGAGGGGATTTTCCAGAACATAAAGGATTTTCAGGATCCGGTGGTGATGCCCCGGAAGGAGACGCAGATCACATATCCTCATCTGTGGGCCTCTCAGGAGATTCAGGCCACCCAGCGCAGGGCGGAGGTGTTCGAGGGGCTGACCCGTTCCTTCTTCATTGCGGCGCCTCTGATCAGCGCTGAGCCGGATCTGGAGATCTGCGGCTATTCCATGAGGGAATATTACAAGAATCAGGTTCTCCGGGTGTGTACAAGGGGGGACGAACTCTATGTGGGAACCTATGCGGACCAGCAGGAGATCACGGGTCATGCGGATCCTTATCGGGCGTTTCAGCAGACGGTGGAAACCTGTGCGCTGGTGATCTGTCTCTGGGTCAGCAGAGAGCAGATATGGGACTGCTGTACGAAGGAGGAGCGGGATGCAGTGGCAGCACTTCTGGAGGGTTACGCCCATGACAGCACCGTGCCCCAGAACTGGCGGCTTTTCAATATGCTGGACATGGCCTTCCTGAACATGGAGGGCTACCCCATCCGGAGAGAGGTGATGCGGGACCATGCGCAGGCCATCCTGAATTATTATGCAGGGGACGGCTGGTATAGGGACGGCCATTCCTTCGACTATTATTCCTGCTGGGCCTTCAATGTGTATGCCCCGTTGTGGAATCTCTGGTACGGATATGAGAACGAGCCCTATTTTGCCGAGAAATTCGAGGAGCATTCCAACAAGCTCATGGAGACCTATGGGGATTTTTTCGACAGGGACGGCTGGACCAACATGTGGGGCAGGAGCAATATCTACCGCAACGCCGCCACCAGCGCCTTTGACGGGAACCTGCTGCTGCGGGAGGGGAAGGCGGATCCCGGACGGGCCAGAAGGATTTCCTCGGGCTCTCTGATGCAGTTTCTGGGCAGGGATGATTTTCTGTATCAGGGGGTGCCCACTCTTGGCTTTTATGGACAGTTTTCGCCGCTGGTGCAGGGATATTCCTGTGCGGAGTCGCCCTTCTGGCTGGGAAAGGCCTTCTTGTGCCTGCACCTGCCTGCGGAGCATCCTTTCTGGACGGCAAGGGAGAACAACGGCACATGGGAGGCGCTGAAGCCGGGTGAGGTGAAGGTGACCTGTCTGGATGGGCCGGGTCTTTGCTTTACCAATCATGAGGCCAACGGGGAGACTGTTCTGCGCACGGGCAAGGTGGTGAAGTCGGCCGGGGATGTCCATGGCATGTGGAATTATTCCAAGCTTTGTTACAATACAAAATATCCTTGGGAGGCAGCGCCCAAGATTCCCGAGGGTGTGCCGGAAGAGAGGGCGGACTGGAGGGATGGGCCGGAGGCAGAGGCAAATCGGAAAGAAGCTTCAAAGGGGAGAGAACATGGGGAGTCTCCTTGTCAGGAAAGCACCGAAGGCAGTCCGGCCATAGAAGATGATTATAAAATCGATCCGGAGAAATGCGTGGAGGCCCAGCAGTACGTGCTGACGGATCATATATCCGGCGCATCCTCCAGAGCCAATGTGACCTTCTGGCACGGAGAGAGGGAAGGGGTGCTGTACCGCAGGCAGTTTTTCGGTTATGACTTAAGCAAAGAGAGCCATTGGGTGCAGGCCATGAATCTTGCGGACTTTCCGGTGCCCTATGGCATTCTGCGGGCGGACAGGCTGCGGCTGTTCCAAGGTATGCTCTCCGTGACGCTGGGCGCATATGGCTTTCCGGACAACGGCACGGAAGTCATATGGAGAACCCATGGAGACGCAAGGGCAGTGATCCTGAAGGGCAGGGATGCCATGGGCAGGGAAAGGCAGATGGCTATGACCGTCTATGGCGGCTGGGCGGATCTGAGGCTGCTGCACAGCCGGGGGACGAATCCCGATTCCGGGAATTCCCTCCTGCCCTATGCGGTCATGAGGCGGGAGAAGCAGTACGGCGGCTTTGAGCCTTATGTGCTGATCTCTCAGGTCATAACGAGGGAGAGCCACGAGGATTTTGTTTGGGAAGACATTTTCCCCGTCAGCCAGGTGATCTATGCCGACCCGGAGGGCCGTGGAAGCTACGGCCCCGTGATTCTGAAGCTGCGGGACGGCTCCCGGAAGACAGTGGATTATGAGGGCATGGAGGGGAAGCTAGAGCTGTAGGTATTGAGCGGAACAGGGGGCCTTGTCAGGGAGCAGGGACACTGCCAGAATCAAGAAGATAAGGGCTTGGTCGGGCTTGCTGCCGGGATCAAGAGAATAGGGTTTAGTCAGGGGCTGCTTCATGGCAAAGGGAAAGATGAGATGGCATGGGGTTCAGGAAGGAAATATTGGGAAGGAAGCTTTATAGGAGGGAGAGCAAATGGAGCGGGAGATGGATTACGGGCTCCTTTTAGAGCAGCTGGAGGCGCTGACGCAGGGGGAGCGGGACACGGTGGCGAATCTGGCGAATGCCTCCGCTGCGCTGTACATGAATCTGCCGGATGTCAACTGGGCGGGGTTCTATCTGGTGCGGGAGGGGCAGCTGGTGCTGGGCCCCTTTCAGGGCAGGCCTGCCTGCCGCAGGATCGCCTTCGGAAAGGGGGTGTGCGGCACCGCAGCAGCGTCTGGCCAGACCCAGCTGGTGGAGAATGTGCATGATTTTCCCGGGCATATCGCCTGCGACGGGGCATCCAATTCGGAGATCGTGGTTCCGGTCTTTCATGACGGGAGGCTGGTGGCGGTGCTGGACATAGACAGTCCGCTGCTGGGACGTTTCACCCGGAAGGACAGGGAAGGGCTGGAAGAATGCGCCGCCCTGCTGGGACGGTGCTGCGACTGGAAAATCTGAAGCAGGTGCATCTGTCAGATTCTCTTACTCCTCCACTGTGCAGGACGGAATTTCTTCTTGTGTATAAACCATGAGCTTCACGGCCATCCGCTCGGGCAGGATGCCGTCGTGGACAGTGAAACAAATACAGTGTTCACCCAGCTGGTCTTCTGCAGGAGTCCAGCGGAAGATTCCCCGCTTTTCGTCGAAAACGGCCCCGTGGGGCAGGTTCTCGCAGGATAAGGTCAGGGGAATTTTTCTGCCCTGCACACTGTGATTTTTGCGGGCTGTCTGTTCATTATAGATCATGCCGCCGTCAGCATCCTCCGATACGTCGCTGGCAGGGTTGCGGGGGGCCAGCGTCAGGCAGAAGGGCGTTCCCACGGCTATGGCCGAGGGGACCACCGGCCGCAGGAAGGGTCTGTGCACTGTCAGCGGCAGGGGATAGGAATCCGTGTCCACGGGGTAGGCATACCCGGTTTCCGAACAAGGTATGGTGGGATAGGGGTAGAGGCTGTCGGAAGGGGTGCCCGGAGCCGGCGCAGAGATTACGATTTCCATAACGGGGGCATCCGAAACCTCTGAAACAGCTGCTTCTGTATTTCCATGTAGTCTCAAGGGTTTTAAAATCTTCAGCCCGGTTACTTTCGTGGTGAAATAGGGCTGTTCCGGCACGTTTTCCGCATTGGTATGTCGTCTGTAGTGATGGGTGAGAGTGACGACGGGAGCCCTGTCCGGTGCGCAGTAGGCCTCCATGCCATCAATGGATATGTCTGCCCCATCGTCGAACACGCATACATGTCTGCCGTCCGGTACCCTGCAGGAAAAGCGGATGTTCCTCAGCGTCAGTCCGTCCACATGCTTCGCGAAAAGACCATAGGCAGGCAGAATGCCCCAGTTGCTGGGCTCCGGGTATACCTCCGGCAGCTCAGGCACATTGTAGGGATCCTCCCGCCAGCACTGTTTTTCTGCATCCCAGTCCGCCCGGGGCAGGAGTCCCTCGTTTTTCAGAAAGAAGCTGTTCACCAGCCAAGGGATGTTCTGTACATGCTCCTTTGCGTGGAACTGGGAATAGCTCCATTCCGTGTTCAGCTGCCGTTGCTCCACGGCGTGCTCCATGGAGAGGCCGCCTCTGTATTCCACATGGATGTTTTCCAGCGTCACGTTTCTGATATGAGAATCCGTCAGCCCCATCAGCAGAATGGGGTAGCGGGGATCCGCATTGGTGACGGTCACGTTCCGGATCAGGATGTTGGCAACGGAGGCCATCCGGGGGCTGCCGATACCGTTGGCGTAGAGCGGCAGGTCACGGCGGGGAATCTCTCGGGAAAAATCCGTCTCGTAGCTGCCGGCGGGGCGGGCATCGGAGGGCGCAATGCCGCAGGAGCAGGCTTCAGAAGGCCCGGCGCTGGCAGTACAAGCTCCGGCAGGTGCCGGGCTGGCAGTGCGGATGTCCGAAGATGCGCCATCGCAAGGGCGGGCATCGGCGTTCCCGGGCCGCCAGACCCGCAGATAGAACCGCCCGTCCCGCTCCTCATAATTCGCAGGATTGCACGCCACCGGATTTTCTCCGTCTATGACCTCGAAGAAGGAATGGCCGTCCACGGTGACGGTTTTTGTCCGGTTATAATGGGGAGCGTATCTTGCGGCAGGGAAAGAGAGATATCCCTCACGGTTGGGCAGGATCCAGTTTCTGTTGTCGAGACGGATATCCTCGCCGGAGACGGGATATTCCGTGGAGGAGCTGCTGCCAGTGACGGGAAAACGGCTCCGATCGCCCGCCCGCAGGAAGATAGGAGAGCTGGAGACATTGTCCAGACTGCAGTCCTCGAAGATCACGTCCGTCAGGGAGGAGCAGTCCACCGCCTCCAGACAGAAGCCTCTGGAGCGGTGGAACCGTACCCGACGGATGGTGACCTGACGGTAGCCGCAGGTGCTTTCCGTGCCCAGCTTCACCCTTCCGGTGGGGCCGCAGCGGTCCACCGCCGCCAGCTTGTCGCAGGTGTATTCCCCGGCGTACACGCTGCCTGCATCATAGCCGCTGACAGTACAATCCTCTATCAGCACATTGGTCAGGGGCCTGAAAACGCCTGCCCCGAAGGAGGCCTTCAGGCAGAGCCCGTCGTCCGTGAGAGAATTGCAGGTGGTGCGGCGCACGGTCACGTTCTGGCAGCAGTCGATGTCGAAGGCGTCTCTGGTGGTGTCCACCAGCAGATGCTCCGCATAAAGATTCTCGCAGCCCTCGGCGATGATGGCAAAGTGTCCGCCTATGGTGACGGAGAAATCCTTCAGGACGATATTCCTGCATCTGACCAGAGCCAGTCCCTTGTTGCCGAACCATTCGCCCTGATGGCCTCCAGCCTGCCTGTCCCCCGGCTCCGCCGGGTCCCCGCCCTGCAGGACATATTCCAGCACGCCGCTTTTGGGGTCGAAGCGTCCCCCCGTGAACAGCCCCTCCCCATAGATCATGATGTTTTCCAGATCGGCTCCGTACACAAGGCTGTTGGCAAAGTAGGAATGGCCGTGGTCCTGAATCCCCACGTAAGCGTTGACCTCCGGCTCATCATAGTTTCCGCCCTCCCCGTCCTGCTTTTCATAAGAATGTCGGATGTCCGTCCTTGCGGCGGCGACGATGGCGCCCTTTTCCAGATAAAGGTTCACGTTGCTTGCCAGACGGATGGTGTAGGTGAGAAAGGTGCCGCTGGGGAAGACAACGGTGCCGCTATGGAGGGCGGCGGCCTCCACGGCCCGGTTGATGGCCAAGGTGTTTTTCGCTGGAGCCGCCAGAGGATCCGCCCCATATGCCGTGATGGGGAAGAGGGCCTCCTTCAGCAGAGCTTCCGGCCTGACGGAGGCGCCGGTGGCCTCCGGGATATGATAAGCTGTCATGATCTGTCTCCTTGTCCGCCTCTTATGGCGTATCTCTCTGATTTCTGAATGCCATCTGGCGATAAATGTCTGTAGTCTGAATCTTGCCGGACTTACCCGGTTATCAGAAATCTCTAGTGAAACAAGCAGTAGCCTGCATAGGCTGATTATACCAGAAAAATACGCTTTTGAATAGGGCAGTGTTTACTGTGGACGGCAAGGATGAGGAAACGGATGCAGCCACTCCTCCAGATGCCTTAGGATGCTGCCGTTTTCCAGTTCAGCGAGGGAGGCGCCTGCCCATGAGGGGAAGGTGTCGCATCTGCAGGCACTGTACAGCGTGACGAGGGGCGCAATGAACGCATCCGCCTTTTTCTCCTCCTCCGGGAAAATCCCGCCGTATTCTTCCGTGAAGGCTTCTGCAGCACCCGGGGAAAGGGAGCTGGTCACGTTGCGGATATCCCCGTATGCGATCCCTTTTCCCAACAGATTATAATCAAACATGAAGGCGTGATCCCGGGTCACGATCAGGTTCGTCCAGTAAAAATCGTTGTAGGTCAGCGTCCGGGGCAGAGCGTCTATCCGGCTGCGGATGGCAGGGTAATTCCCCGTAATTTCTCGCCAGAGCGGATTATCTGCGGTGCCGGTTCTCTCGGCGGTCAGCCGCATATTGTCCACGGTAATCACGTCGGATTCGTCATACATAGGGAGAACCCTGCCGGAAAGATAAGAGCGGCCCTTTTGATGAAGCATCCTATACCATTTTGCGATGTCCCTCGCTGTCCTCGGATCCTCCAGATCACTTGCCCTGCCCAGCCGGTATTCGGTGCTTGCTTCTACATCCGGCAGAAGCAGGGCGTTTTCTGTGTGGCCCAGCAGCGGCAGGGTCGGAATCCCGAGCCCCGACAGCAGGGAATAGTTGCGGATCTCTCTGGCATCCTCTTGATGCTCAAAGACCTTCAGAATCAGTTTTTTCCCCTCTGCCTCCACACGGTACAAGGATATGCCGGCTTTTGACCGAATCAGTGAACAGACCGGGTCACGTAGGCCAAGCCCCTCCGCAATGCTGTGCGCCTCCGCAATGCTGTGCGCCTCCGCAATGCTGTGCGCCTCCGCAATGCCGTGCGCCTTCGTGTTGCCTCGTTCTTCCGCAATGCCCGGCCCTTCTGCAGCTACATTACTATGCCTCCCTGCAATGCCATGAGCAGCTTGTGTCTCGTTTCCGCTATTGATGTTCAAATCTTGTCACCTCCGTATCTTTCTGCCTCCAATTTCCGCTTCCTGCTGAACTTGGAGATGCTTTTGTTCCGCTGCTGCTTGTGCCGCAGGAAAGCGCTCTTATTGTCGGCATATTTTGCCTCGGTCTTCAGGCGGACATAGCTCTGCCAGCGCTCAAGGGATAATGTGCCGTCCGCAATAGCCTCCCTGACCGCACAGCCCGGCTCGGTTTCGTGTCTGCAGTCGCTGAACCTGCATCTCCCCAGATACTGCTCCACGTCGGCAAACGCCTCGCCCAGACCCTCGGAGACGTCCCACATCCCCAGCTCACGCATACCGGGGGTGTCGATGATCATGGCTCCGTTTTTCAGCATGAGCAGCTGTCGGTGGGTGGTAGTGTGCCGCCCCTTGCCGTCATTTTCACGGATTTCGTTCACGGCCATGAGCTCCTCCCCTGCAAGGGCGTTCACGAGGCTAGACTTGCCCACTCCGGAGGAACCGAGGAACACGGCGGTTTTTCCGGGAGACATGTAACCGGCCAGTGCCTCGAGACCTGCCCCGGTTTTTGAGCTTACGGCGTGGACGGACGCCCCCGCAGCATAGCTTTCTGCAATTCGAACATAGGAGTCCTGCGTCTCCACCAGATCTGCCTTTGTCAGCAGGATCACCGGAACCGCTCCTGACTGCCAGGCCAGCGTCAGGTACCGCTCCAGACGTTTTGCGTTGAAATCCTGATTCAGCGACTGTATGATAAACACATAATCGAAATTTGACGCCACCGCCTGCTCCCTCGGCTCCGGCCCGGGATTCCTGCGGGAAAAGAAGGTGCGCCGGGGCAGTGTCCCGATGATCTGGCTGTCGCTGCCGGGAATGTAGTTGATCAGGACAAAGTCCCCGGTGGTGGGGAACTGTTCCTGACCGCCGAAATATTCTTTTGTCTTCAGTCTTCCATAGGTCTCTCCATAGCCGCAGACCAGTGCATACCGCTCTTTATGGACAGCGGTTATCCTTGCCGGGATGCCCTGCGCATCCTCCGGCATCATGCTTGGCATAAAGCCATATTGTTCTAAATTCAATTTTATGCTCCTCCGTTCTCGTTTCTGTTATCCTGGTCACCTGAAATACATTCTCCTGAAAATCTCTCGTTCTCATATCGAACCATCTCCTTTCTGACTGCAGCGCCTGAAAACGGGCGCAGAAATGCCGCAGGAAGCAATCCTTGTCTGTGGGTACCTCCTGCGGCCGGTAATTGGGTATAAAAATAACACACCTCTTGAGTGTGCTACAACCGAAAGTTAT
>CANOFQ010000037.1 GCA_947565325.1 uncultured bacterium | reverse complement strand
TTATTCAGAGTTGGTGGAGATACATAGGATCGATGAAGCCACGGCAACCCCATTGAGGAAGGTGCCTCCCTGAGCGAGTTTTTCGAACAATAAGAGGATGAACGTCGAAAGATCAGAATCCGCTTATTCCGTAAGCGGATTTTTTGATGGAATGAAACCAAATTATGGAATGAAACCAAATTATGGAACGGAAGCAAATTGAAGAATGGAAACAGGAGGTACAAAGAGTATGGAAAAACATTTATTTACTTCGGAATCCGTTACTGAAGGACATCCGGACAAGCTCTGTGACGCAGTGTCGGATGCGATTCTGGACGCCTGCATGGAGCAGGATCCCATGAGCCGGGTGGCCTGCGAGACCGCCAGCTGCACCGGCTTTATTCTGGTGACGGGAGAGATCACCACCAGTGCGAATCTGGATATCCCTGCCATTGTGCGCAGGACCGTGAACGAGATCGGCTACAATGATGCGAAGACCGGCTTTGACGGGAATATCTGTGCCGTCATGGTGGCTCTGGACAAACAGTCCCCCGACATCGCCATGGGCGTGGACAAGGCATTGGAGGCCAGAGAGACCGGTATGGACGATGCCCAGCTGGATGCCATCGGGGCAGGGGACCAGGGCATGATGTTCGGCTATGCCACCAACGAGACGCCGGAGCTGATGCCGTACCCCATCGCACTTGCCCATAAGCTGGTCAGGCAGCTGGCAAAGGTCCGCAAGGAGGGCACCCTTCCTTACCTGCGTCCCGACGGCAAGAGTCAGGTGTC
The DNA here is from genome assembly GCA_947565325.1 of uncultured bacterium. Taxonomy (GTDB): domain Bacteria; phylum Bacillota; class Clostridia; order Lachnospirales; family Lachnospiraceae; genus Acetatifactor. The sequence continues at coordinate 15,833 of CANOFQ010000037.1, read as the reverse complement.
CGTGGAATATGACGAGAGCGGCAGGCCCGTCCGTCTGGAGGCAGTGGTTCTTTCCACCCAGCATGACGAGGACGTGACACAGGAGCAGATCCACAAGGATATCCGGAAGTATGTGTTCGAACCCGTGCTTCCGGCGGAGCTGGTGGATGCCGAAACGAAATTCTACATTAATCCCACGGGGCGATTTGTCATCGGAGGCCCTCAGGGAGACGCGGGACTTACCGGGCGGAAGATCATTGTGGATACATACGGCGGATATGCCCGCCACGGCGGCGGAGCGTTCTCCGGAAAGGACTGTACCAAGGTGGACAGAAGCGCTGCCTATGCGGCCCGGTATGTTGCAAAGAACATTGTTGCGGCAGGGCTTGCGGACAAATGCGAGATACAGCTGTCCTACGCCATCGGTGTGGCACAGCCCACCTCCGTCATGGTGGATACCTTCGGGACGGGGAAGCTTGGCAACGACAAGCTGGTGGAGATCATCCGCAGCAATTTCGATCTGCGCCCTGCGGGCATCATAAAGATGCTGGATCTGCGCAGGCCCATCTACCGCGCTACGGCAGCCTACGGGCATTTCGGGCGGGACGATGTAGCGCTTCCATGGGAGGCCACTGACAAGGTGGAGATGCTGAAGAAGTATCTGTAAACGAGGGCGAGAGAGCCTAGATGTATATATATCATATCTGTCATAGGCGCTGCCTGCCGGAACGCATCTGCGTATGCTCCGGCGGGCAGCATCCGTTTCCGGCTGTTATTAGCAGCCCTCCGATTTTTAATTGGCCTGCGAATGCAGCACGGGCCAAATACCCCGCAGCTTGCTGCCCGTCAAGCTAATTATTTCTGACGCTTTGGGACAAAATGCTTGAAAAAGTCCTATTGATGAAGTATATTGAACAGTAAGGACAGAAAGAGCCAAATGTGATAATGGGCTGGCATAGATTTATAACAGGACAAACTTTTGGGGGCAGAGGTTCTTGTGGGGCTGCGGAGCGAAGGTGAAAGGAAGGGAGAAGACATGGTAACGGAAACTGAAAGTGATGAAGAAATGGCAGGGAAGAGGAACGGGGCGATGGATTTAAAGGGACGGGATTTTCTGAAGCTGCTGGATTATTCTCCGGAGGAGATACTATATCTGATCGATCTGGCGGCGGAGCTGAAGGATAAAAAGAAAAAGGGACTGCCGGTGGATACGCTGCGGGGGAAGAACGTGGCGCTGATCTTTGAGAAGACGAGCACCCGCACCAGATGCGCCTTTGAGGTAGCCGCTCATGATCTGGGCATGGGAACCACCTATCTGGATCCGGAGGGCTCCCAGATCGGGAAAAAGGAAAGCATTGCGGACACGGCCAGAGTTCTGGGGGGAATGTTCGACGGAATCGAATACAGGGGCTATGGGCAGGATATTGTAGAAGAACTGGCAAGGTATTCGAAGGTGCCGGTATGGAACGGGCTGACAAACGAGTTCCATCCGACCCAGATGCTGGCGGATCTTCTCACCATACGGGAGCATTTCGGGTATCTGAAGGGGATCAGGCTGACCTATATGGGGGATGCCCGTTACAATATGGGAAATTCCCTGATGGTGGCCTGTGCCAAGATGGGGATGCATTTTGCTGCCTGCACTACGCCCAGATACTTCCCGGAGGAAGATCTTGTAAGGCAGTGCCTGAAGATCGCAGAGCAGACCGGCGGCAGCATCATGCTGACAGAGGAGGTGGAGGCGGCCACGAAGAACGTGGACGTGGTTTATACGGATGTGTGGGTCTCCATGGGAGAGCCAAAAGAGGTATGGGAAGAGCGCATCCGGGAGCTGTCCCCCTATCAGGTGAACCGGGCAGTGATGGAGAATGCGGGCAAGAATGCCGTATTCATGCACTGTCTCCCGGCATTTCACAATCTGGACACGAAGATCGGCGCAGAGATGGGAGAGCGCTTCGGACTGAGGGAGATGGAGGTCACGGAGGAGGTGTTCGAATCCGACAGATCTCTGGTGTTTCAGGAGGCAGAGAACCGTATGCACACCATCAAGGCCGTGATGGCGGCCACTTTGTAGGTGGCGGGCGGTATGAAGGCAAAAATATTGGCGCTGCTGAGGGAGCGCGGGGAATATGTGTCGGGGCAGGAGCTGTGCCAGCGTTTCGGCGTGTCCCGCACGGCGGTCTGGAAGGCCATAGGGCAGCTGAAAAAGGAAGGCTATCATATAGAGGCGGTTCAGAACCGGGGATACCGGCTGGTCCCGGAGACCGAGGTGTTCGGCCTGCATGAGCTGGAGAGCCGTATGGACACAGGCTGGGCGGGCCGTCCGGTGATCTATTATGATGAGCTTGCGTCTACGAATCTGCAGGCGAAGCTGGACGCAGAGAGGGGGGCAGCGCAGGGAACCCTTATCGTGGCGGACATGCAGACTGCGGGACGGGGGCGCAGGGGAAAAGGATGGAGCAGCCCCGCAGGGACGAATGTGTATTTCACGCTGATACTGAAGCCGGATTTTGATACGGATCTGACTTCCATGGTGACTCTGGTGATGGGGCTTGCCGTGGCGGAAGGGATCTGCAGGACCTGCGGTGTCAGGGCGGAAATCAAGTGGCCCAACGACATTGTGGTGGGCGGTAAAAAGATCTGCGGCATACTGGCGGAGATGAGCGTGGAGCGGGAATTCATCCATTATGTGGTGATCGGTGTGGGAATCAATGTGGGAAAGCAGGAATTTCCCCCGGAGATTGCCCAGACCGCCACCAGCTTGTGGCAGGAATGCGGGCGGATAGTATCCAGAAGCCAGCTGATCGTAAATGTGATGAAGGCTTTTGAGGACCGTTATGGGACGTTCTGCCGGGACGGGAATCTGGCGGGGCTGATGGATGACTACAACAGCCTTCTGGTGAACAGCGGCAGGGAGGTGCGTGTTCTGGATCCCGGGGGAGAGTTCCGGGGAACATCCAGAGGCATCAATGAGAAGGGCGAGCTGCTGGTGGAGCGTGAGGGCGGCGAGGTGACCGCAGTGTATGCCGGGGAAGTGTCCGTGAGAGGAATGTACGGATATGTGTGACGTGAAATAAGCCGCCGGCAGCGGGACTGGGGCTGGATGAGAAAGACGTCAGGGCACATTCACACGCTGAAGAATATCCGCAATTACAGAAATTTATATAAGATACATGGAAGACACCCATAGTGAAAATCAGGAAAGACAGATAACAGACTGCGATGGATCCATGTCAGGGGGACAGCCGATGGAAACGAAGAAAACGGTGCTCTGCGGAGCCAACGCTTATGAGATGAAATATTACTTTAACGAGCAGTTTCGGAATCTGCCGGAATCCATCAAGGAGGAGCTGCATATTCTGTGTGTGCTGTTTACCGAGGAGGTAGGCGGCGTCTTTACCGTCGCCTTCGAGGACGATGGGAATGTGGTGCTGGAGACCAATGCGGATGACGACGACATTTATTATGATGATATCAGCAGCGGCCTGATGGTGGCGGAGGTGCGCAGAAGGAGACAGGAGCTGTTCGAGGCGCTGAGCTTGTATTATAGAGTGTTTGTGTTAAAACAGATACCCGAAGAGACGGAACTGGAGTAAAATAGGGGAAGCGGGAAATACTTCCCAGAACTGGGCGCTTGGAGTGAAATGCGAACAAAGTCGCATAGACGGAACTGGAATAGGAGGAAAAGCAGTTGCTTCTTGTGATTGACGTTGGGAACACAAATATGACCATGGGGGTATATGAGGGCGGAAAGCTGGCGACCACCTTCCGCATCATGACCAAGACTCCCAGAACATCGGACGAATATGGGATACTGATCACCCAGCTGCTGCAGAACAAGGGGATCGAGGCCATGAGTCTGGAGGGCTCCATTGTGGCCAGCGTGGTGCCGGACGTGATGCACTCCCTCATGGGCGGTCTGGTGCGGTATACCAAGACCAGACCGATGAACGTGGGGCCGGGCATGAAGACGGGCATCCGAATCATTACGGAGGATCCCAGAGCCATCGGTGCGGACCGCATCGTGGATGCGGTGGCGGCCTATGAGAAGTACGGCGGCCCCGTGCTGGTGCTGGATTTCGGAACCGCCACCACCTATGACCTGATCACTGAGGCGGGGGAATTCGCAGCGGGAATCACGGCCCCGGGCATCCGCATCAGCTCGGAGGCGCTCTGGACGCAGGCGGCCAAGCTCCCCAATATCGAGATCAGGAAGCCGAAGTCCATACTGGCACAGGAGACCATCAGCAGCATGCAGGCGGGACTGGTATACGGGCAGATCGGCCAGACGGAATATATCATCCGCAAGGTGAAGGAAGAGAGCGGGCTCAAAGATCTGAAGGTGGTGGCCACAGGGGGACTGGGCAGGCTGATCGCCAACGAGACGGACTCCATTGACATCTATGACAGCTTCCTGACGCTGGACGGCCTGAACATCATTTACGAAAAGAACAGAAGGTGAGGGCGGAGCCGTGGGAAAACTCATGATCGGCAACGTGGTATTGGAGAATAATGTGATATTGGCTCCCATGGCAGGCGTGACAGACCTGCCATTTCGATTGCTGTGCAGGAAAATGGGAGCCGGGCTGGTGTGCATGGAAATGGTCAGCGCCAAGGCTATCTTCTACAATAATAAAAACACAGCGGGTCTGCTGGAGATCCATCCTCAGGAGCAGCCGGCCTCTCTGCAGCTTTTCGGGTCGGATCCGGATATCCTTGCACAGATGGCGGCGCAGATCGAGGATAGACCCTTTTCCATCCTTGACTTTAACATGGGCTGTCCCGTTCCCAAGGTGGTGAACAACGGGGAGGGCTCTGCACTGATGAAGGAGCCCCGGCTGGCAGAGAAGATTCTGACGGGGCTGGTGAAGGCGGTGAAGAAGCCCGTGACGGTGAAGCTGCGCAAGGGCTTTAATGACTGCTGCTGTAATGCGGCGGAGCTGGCGAGGATCGCAGAGGCCTGCGGGGTGGCGGCAGTGACGGTGCACGGACGGACCAGAGAGCAGTATTACAGCGGCAGGGCGGACTGGGAGGCCATACGGCAGGTGAAGGAAGCGGTGAAGATCCCCGTCATCGGCAATGGGGACGTGGACGGCCCGGAGGCTGCCAAGGCCATGCTGGAGCAGACCGGCTGTGACGGGGTGATGATCGGCCGGGCCGCACAGGGGAACCCTTGGATTTTCCGGGACACGGTGCGTTTCTTGGAGACGGGAGTTCTGCCCCAGCCTCCGAGTCCGGCGGAAAAGAAGCAGCTTGTGCTGGAGCATGCGGCGCTGCAGCTGGAATACAAGGGTGAATATACCGCAGTGCGGGAGATGAGGAAGCACCTGGCATGGTATACGGCGGGGCTGCCCCGTTCGGCCCGTTTCCGGCAGATGATCAACTCTATGGAGACCATGGAGGCGCTGAGGGAGGGCGTGGAGACTATTTTTCGGTGAGGCCGCATATATTGTGGCATGGACACGATCATATATATTTATAGAAAAAAGGGCCTGCGGGAGCCTATAATTGAGCCTATCGGGCTGAAAAGCTATATGCTGATACGGGTGGCGCTGGACGTGAGGGAGGACGAGTGGTTCGGACTGCGTCTGGGGCTGCCGGAGGCCTTGGCAGAGGGGAAGCCGAAGGCAGGGAAGGCGGGGCCGGAGGCCGTGGTGGTTCCAGCGGGCAAGGAAAAGCCAGAGGCTGTCGTAGGGCAAACGGGTGAGGAAGAGCCGGAGGCCACCGCAGGGAAAAGGGGGAAGGTGGGTCCGGAGGCTACGGCAGGGCAACGGAAGAAGGAAGAGCCAGAGGCCACGACAGGGCAAAGGAGGAAGGTGGCCCCAGAGGCTGCGGAAGAGCAAAGGAGGAAGGAAGGTCCAGAGGCCACAACAAGACAAAAGACGGAAATTGCAGTGGGATGGAGCAGGGTGCTTCATCCTATAAAAAGCATGAGACTCCATAGAATGCGCTGCAGGAACCGCCGTCTTGAGGAGCGGAGAATCCGCAGCGAACGGCAGGAAAAGGAACGCTTTCTGGCAGAGTGGCGGGAGCGGATCCAGCAGGCGGATATGGTGATAGAAAGGCTGGCAGAAGAGATCCTGGAGCTGGCGGAGGATCGGAGAAGCTGCCGTGTCGTATATGAGGGAGCAGTGCGGAATGCGCTGGCCGGCGCACAGAAAAGCGGCAGGGCGGCAGTACCGGGAAGCTTGGCGCCGGAACAAGATGGGCTGGGAATGCAAGACAGAGCGGCACTGCGGGCTGAACCAGAAATGTGGGACAGACCGGCACTGCAGGATAGGCTGGTGCCGCAGGGCAGATCGGCACTGTATGCAGAATCGGTATTCCGGCGGGAACAAGACAACGGCAGGGAGCCATGGCAGGAGCAGAGCTCTTGGGAAGGGAGAGGTATCCTACGGGGACAGGTGCTGTGGGAACTCTGGAAGAGACATTTCGACATGGAGGAATTTCGGGATTATACACAGCGATTCTGGGCAGACCGTCTGCTGCCCTATGCCCGGTTATGTGATTATGTGATACTGGGGACAGCGCCTTGCATCTATGAAATAATTGAAGAGCAGGCCCGGGGGATGAAGAGCCTGCGCTGGATGCTTTTGAAAGAGGACTGTGACCAAGAGCTTTGGGAGTTCGTGGAGGATTTTTATACGGAATACGGGCTTGCGATCGAGCTGCGTACCTTCGACAATAGGGAGGCCTTCAGGAAAGTTAGGCCCTTGTGCAGCAGGCCCTCCAATATCATCGACTTCACGGGTGCTGTCTGGCCCTCTATGACGGAGGCGGCGGCAGGCAGCGTCTGGCTGGATATGTTTTCTTCGGATGAGAAAAGATATCGTCTTCAGGGGCGTAGGACAGAGGTGGAGTATGTCTCCCTGAAGGAGGAATGGAAGCGGGCGAAGCGGCGCTGCAGTGCGCCGGAGTGGGGAGGTACGGAGTGCTAATGATGGTGATTGCGCAATCAGAATTTGATGAATCAATGGATTTTAGGCATTGAGAGGGGGAGCAAGGAATGGTGGTCTGGATCAGTGGAGCCTACGGTGTAGGTAAGTCCACGTTGGCAGAGGCTCTGAAAGAGAAAATGCACAATGCAGTTATCTTTGACGCAGAGCAGGTAGGAAATGCTGTTCGGGAAAACTATCCGGACGAGCCCTATGGTTCTATCTTTGAGGACTATCCCTTGTGGGGAGAGTTCTGTAGGAAACTGCTCAAAGATATTCATGATGGTTTCCACAAGGACATCCTTGTGCCCATGACACTGGTGCGCAGAGAGTCCTATGAAAATATCATAGGGAAGCTTACAGAGGAAGGGGTCAGGGTTCTGTTCCTTATTCTGGAGGCATCTCACCAGAGCATCCATGACCGTATTCTTGCCCGGGGTGAGGACGAGGAATGCTGGTGCATGAAAAACATCGAGATGGCCAGAGCTGCCGCCGGTGCGCTTCCCGGCGGCATGCATATTGAAACGGATGGGATCAGTGTGGAGGAACTGGCGGATAGGGTCTTGGACAGAATATGCAGATTTTCGTGCTGAGTGGCTGACTCTTTGTGTTGCAGGATAGGATATCTGATGTAATGATAAACAGTATGAAGGGTATGTGGAGCAGTCAGGCCGGAAAGGAGACATACGCATGGCAAGGACGGTGAGTTTTTGCTGGAGGGAGACCTGCTGATACCTGAACCGATATAATGCGCTGAAAAGGTTTCAGTTGAAAGGCTGAGGCCTTTTTTATTGTGCTTATGCGTCAGAAAGGTGAAATCCACAAAAGTCAGGAGCCCATAAAAGTCTTAAGTCCATGAAGGCATTGGAAATGAGTGTGGAAAAACAAATTATGAATGAATAAGCGTCAGGAGGCGCATTTCTTATTGACAAGGAGGCCCGGGGGGGTAGAATGGGCATAGAAAATGGGAGACTGCGCAAGGAAAAATGAAAAAACGAACGAGGAGGGAAAGAGATGTTTTGCGGAAAGTGTGGGACAGAAAATGAGGAAAGTGCAGCGTTCTGTACGAAATGCAGAAAGCCGCTGCAGGGCGATGGTAAGAAGGGAGAGACAAGGAAAGGAGCCGCAGGGAAAGGAGTCGCCTCTGGATCTGGCAGGAGGACAAGGATTCTGATTGGCATAGGAACCGTGGCGGCGGTCATTGCAGTCGTTGTGCTGGTATGCGGAGGCAGAAGCCCCCGGGGTACTGCGGAAGGCTTCGTGGATGCGGTACTGCATGCGGACGGGAAGGGACTGGTAGGTCTCATGCCGAAAAAGATGGAGAATGCCATAGTGGATGCTACGTATGACAGTCGGAGTGCGATGATAGGGGCGCTGGAGGGGGAGCTGAAGAAGATGTGCGTCCTCTTCGATCAAACTTATCCCGGGTGGGAATATTCTTGCCGAACCGTGGAGGAGAATGACACGGCCACAGATAGGCTGGAGCGGATTCGGAAGGGATACGCCAGATATGGGATCGATGTCAGCGGGGCAAAGGACGTGAAAGTGGAGATCACGGTCAGATATAACGGAAAAGAAGATGTAAACATAGTTACTGTACCGGTCATCAAATACGGTCGGTCATGGTACTTCGATTTTGCGAACTGTGATTTGGATGATATCTTTTGAAAACAATTGGCATCTGGGGATGCGGAGAAGTATTACAAATAATTTGTATAACGAGAGGAGACACGAAAGTAATGGAGGAACTGATAAAGCGACTGCAGTATGTCAGAAGCTTGCTGACAGCGATGTCCAACCTGAATCAGAGAGAGGCGGAGGCATGGGGGCGGATGCAGCAGATAGTGCAGGTGCAGTATGTACCGCTGGATAAGCCGGTGAAGAAAGGCATGAATGTGGTTATCGCTGCAGTGCTATTTGTGGTGGCATCACTGCTTCTGCTGCTGATGAGGGCACTCAGCATCGAGGGGCGGGTCAGGAGCGCCTATGGAAAGAGTATTGCATTCGGAGACGCTTGTGCAAGGGCGCTGCCCAGTGCCCTTGTCGGCGGAGCTGTCGTGGCCGTCATAGCGGGGGCGGTGGTCTTTGCGGTACAGAGATCTCGCAGCGAGGCTGCGGATAGGGAAAATGCACTGAGGATGAGGCAGTATCAGGAGGCATTGCGACGAAACGAGGAGGCGGCAGCGGCCAACAAGGAACTGGAGACACAGATTCAGGAGGTGCAGAATAGAAGGCAACGGATCAGCCATGAGTACGTTACGAGCATCTGCCCGTGGTTCCCCCGGGAATACTGTTACTTCGAAGCGGTGGACTTCTTCTTGCACGAGCTGGAGCTGGGGACGGCTTCAACGCTTCCAGAGGCCATTAAGAACTATCGGGAGTTTCTTTTCCAGAAGGGCGTGACGGAGCGGCTGGACGGCCTCGGCAGAAAGATGGAGGTTATGATCGACAACCAGAAGGTTATGATCGATAGGCAGGAAGAGATGATCAGGCAGCAGATGCTGGGGAATGCGATTGCCGCTGCCAACTTGATACAGAACATGAAGATAGCGCAGAATACGGGGGCTATAGCGGCAAATACGGGCAGGATCGCAGGGAGCAATGACGCCATCAGTGCAGGTATCAGGCAGGGAAACGATACCCTTGGATGGATAGCGAACCGTATGAGTCGGTGATAGGAGGCAGGATGGACAGAGGCGAGATAGAAAAGCTGTATAAGGTCAGGGAGCTGGCAGGCAGGAAAGAAGGATGCGAGGGCAGGATCGGACAGCTGCGGGAACAGCTTCAGGAGACGCAGGCCCTGCATATGAGACAAGATGAAAATGGGAAGACTGTCATCGGCGGATCCAGATACATACTTATCTCTGTAGCGGTGTATATCGTATCGGCGTTGATACTGAACAAAGCCGCCAGCGTGGTCATAAGAATGGCGCTGGACGGAATTCCTTTTGGCATGGCGGTAGAGACGGCGTTGTCGGCTGACGTGAATCCGCTGGTGGGCATGGTGCTGGCGGTACCCGTGGCGTTGGCGGCAGCCCTTGCCGTAAAAGCAGCCCTTCGGAAGGGGGACAAGAAGAGAAACAGCCAGAATCGGGAGACCAACCGCATAGGAGAGCTTGAGAACCAGAGGATCCGGCAGCAGAATGCGGCTGTGGAGGAGCAGAACAGACAGATTCAGGAACAGATAGCGGGCATTGAGGAAGAGGCGGAGGAGGTGCTAAAGGAATTTCATACAGTTGCCCCATGGTATCCGGAGGCTTATTTCAATGTTTTCGCCGTGGACTGCATGATCCGCCGTCTGGAGTCAGGAGAGGCGGAGAGCCTTGATCAAGCCATCGTGCATTATGAGGCAGGGCTGCGGTAGAGGCTGCAGCAGGCAAGAGGCGGAAGGTACCATGTCCGCAGCAGATAAAAAAGACCAGAATAGGGAGGAAATCAATAAGATGAAAAGAAAAAGAAAGTTTGGTTTGGCCTTTTACATGGTGACGGCGGTGCTGCTGATGAGTGCTCCTATGATCGTCAGAGCGTCAGAATCAGGAATAGAGGATATGTCAGTGAGTCAGTCTGAAGGATTAAAGATAGGGGCTGACTTCATGGATGCCCGGGCAGGTGGAATCAGTTGGCAAGTAGATGGTGATACCGTAGTGATCAGAGGAGAAGGCTACCTATCGGGAATTGAGGATGAACTGAGGGATGCTATGGCATCGGCTAAGAAGGTTCGATTTGAGGAATGCAAGATTCTGGGCAGTATGGTTTATGGAAAGATAATGGGCTTCTTTTTTGATTTGGAAAATCTGGAGAGTATTGATCTGGAGGGACTGGACACAAGTCAGGTAACAAATATGCAGGCTATGTTTTCGGGGTGCAGCAGTCTGACGAGTCTGGATGTGAGCGGGTTTGACACAAGTCAAGTGACGAGTATGCGTGAAATGTTTTTAGGGTGCAGCAGTCTGACGAGTCTGGACGTGAGCGGGTTTGATACCAGTCAGGTGACAGATATGGGGGGTATGTTTGAGCGCTGTGGCAGCCTGACGAGTCTGGATGTGAGTGGGTTTGACACCAGTCGAGTAACAAATATGCAGGCTATGTTTTCAGGGTGCAGCAGTCTGACGAGTTTGGATGTAAGTAGGTTCGACACCAGTCAGGTGACGGATATGGGGTTTATGTTTTCAGACTGTAGTAGCCTGACAGGTCTAGACTTGAGTGGGTTTGACACGAGCAATGTCACAAATATGAGGTCCATGTTTACGTTCTGCGAGAGTCTGACAAATCTGGATATGAGCGGGTTTGACACAAGCAGGGTGACAGATATGTGGAGTATGTTTGAGCGCTGTAGCAGTCTGATGAGTCTGGACGTGAGCGGGTTTGACACCAGTCGGGTGACGGATATGGGAGGGATGTTTTCAGATTGCGGTATCTTGACGAGTCTGGATGTAAGTGGATTTAACACCGGTCAAGTGACAGATATGTGGAATATGTTTGGAGGCTGCAGTAGCCTGACGAGTCTAGACTTGAGTGGGTTTGACACGAGCTGGGTGATGAATATGGGAGTGATGTTTTTTGACTGCAGCGGTCTGACAAGTCTGGATTTAAGCGGATTCAACACCAGTCAGGTGACGGACATGGACGAAATGTTTTCTGGCTGCAGCGGTTTGACAAGTTTGGATTTGAGCAGTTTTGACACGTCCAACGTGATCGAAGATGTGGAGAATTATTGTTATGGTATGAGAGATATGTTTTCTGGCTGTACAAGTCTGAACACTATCAGGGCATTCAGAGTACCGCCTGTGCAGGCTGCTTGTGATTTGCCATGTACATATGCAGATGAAAATGGTAACCAGACGACTCAGATCACAGCAGCTTTTGCAGGAAAGACACTGACTCGGCTACCGCAGGACAAGCCGGAGTTTGATCATGGTCAGGAGCAGCAGGTGCGAAATTTTGTCTCTCGTATGTATACTGTGGCCCTTGGCAGGGAGGCCGAAGAGGCGGGACTGGAAGACTGGACAAGCCGTCTTCTTAATCATGAGACAGACGGTGCGGGCATTGCCAACGGTTTTATCATGAGCGATGAGTTCAAAAACAAAAAAACAACTGACGAGGATTACGTAGATATACTTTACCGCACCTTTTTTGATCGTAATGCGGATCAGGGCGGCAGAGCCACTTGGCTGGGAACGCTGGAAAACGGCAATTCCCGTACTTTCGTGTTGGCTGGATTCGTTAATTCTGTAGAGTTTGACAACCTCTGCGGAAAATATGGGATTAGAAGAGGTAACATGGAGAGTAATGAAGCGGCCATAGGATTAGGTGTCAAACAGTTTGTGAACCGTTGTTACCTTAAGGTGCTGGGCCGTGAAGGAGAAGAGGCAGGTGTTGCCGACTGGACGGGCAGGATCGCCAGAGGCGAGCAGACTCCGGAGAGTGTGGCAAAGCTGTTCTTCTTCTCGGAGGAGTATGCCAACAAGAACACGAGTAATGAGGAGTTTGTGGAGACCCTTTACCAGACCTTTATGGATAGGGCATCGGATCCGGCAGGCAAGGCCGACTGGGTAGGGCGGCTTTTAAGCGGTACCAGCCGTGAGGGGGTGCTGGAGGGCTTTTCCCGTTCGGAGGAGTTCGCAGGAATCCTGCAGTCTTTTGGGCTGTAGATAATGCGAGGAGAAAAGAGAAGTATTGCAGGGTATGACAGACTTATTAATTAAGAAAAGGGAGACTGCATATGACAAAGAAAAAGCTTTTGGCATTGATGCTTGCATTTTCTATTGCGGCTGTCAGTGGATTTGTTTTACCGCCGGGTACTTTAGGTGAAGCCGGAACGACTGTGCTGGCTGCGGAAGGCCCGGAGACCGATTCCTCCGAGGGAGATTTTGTGTTGGACAGTAGGGCGGCTATGTGGCAGGGGACAGAGGCTTTCGCCACGCTGCTGGAGGAGCCCGGGGAACGGGAGCTGTCTTCTGGTTTTACGATAGAAGTAGCATACGCATCGGAAGCAGGGGAGCCTTTGGTGACGGCATCAAACAGCTGTGGCACTGGCCTGACATGGAATCTGTCCGGAGGGACGCTCACTATTTCCGGGACAGGAGAGATGAATGATTACATAGAATCTGCTGCGCCATGGAGTGGCAGCAGAAGTCAGATTAATTCTATCGTGGTGGAGAGCGGCGTGACCAAGATCGGTGAGCAGGCGTTTTTATTCTGTGATAGTCTGAGCAGCGTTACACTCCCTCATACGCTTACCTCGATAGGAAAGGCGGCCTTTTACGGCTGTACGGCTCTGGAAAAGATCGAACTGCCGTCAGGAGTGCAGGAAATAGCAGACGGCTTATTTGCGGAATGCTCGGCTCTTGCGGAAGTGTCCGCCCCAGGTGCGGTTTCGATAGGGGAATATGCCTTCCAGAATACAAATCTGAAAAGCTTTACTGTATGGAAAAATCTGACAGTGATCAAGGAACTCGCCTTTTTTGGTACATTGATTGAGGCTTTTGACGTAGAGCGAGGTAATGGCGTATTCTCTGTTGTGGATGGGATTCTCTTTTCTGATAACGGTCAGATGCTTTTTGCGTACCCCAGCGGAAGAACCGGGACATCCTATGCGATTCCGTCTACAGTGAGAAGGGTGTGTGGGGGCGCTTTTATGAAGAATCAGTGGCTGACCCAGATCGTTATTCCGAAAGGTGTCACCGAACTCGGCAGATCTGCCTTTCAGGAGTGCACTGCGCTGACCTCGGTAGTGATCCCGGACAGTGTGACGAGTGTGGATGACGTTACCTTTTATGGATGTACAAATCTGGAGTCAGTGAAATTCGGCAGTGGACTAAAAACTACATCCTATGAAATGTTCGAGAAATGTACGGCATTGAGAGAGATTGATTTTGGCAGCGGGCTGGAGGAGCTTGATGCACGCACATTCGGATACTGCAATTCCTTAACAGAGATAGTCCTGCCTCACAATATTAAAAAAATCGGGAACGGCACCTTTGGTGAATGCAGATATCTGGAGAGATTTACCAGCAACAGTTTGACGGTAATTCCATTTCAGGCATTCTTAAACGATATGCGGCTTACCAGTGTTGATCTGAATGAAGGAATCACGGATATCAATAGGTATGCCTTTGGAGCCTGCTGGGAGCTTACCGCCGTGACGCTTCCGGCCTCCGTGAACTATGTGGCATCCCATGCGTTTGAGGAAGTAACGCAGCTGACGGCGAAAAACTCAAAGCTGAGTCCCTTCGGTTCGAATGGACTGAGGATGCTGGAATTCTTCACTGTGTCCGGCAGCTACAGCTATTCAAAGGCCTTCGAGGTGCTTGACATTGTCAATCAGAGGAGAAGAGAGGCAGGTCTGCCGGATCTGGTCATGAATGCATCGCTTTTAGAGTCGGCGATGCAGAGGGCGGCGGAGAGTTCCGTATTATTTTCTCATACCCGTCCGGACGGTTCTTCCTGCATGGATCTAGACGACTTGATGCGAGGAGAAAACATAGCTTTTGGCAGCGTCAGCCCAGAGGATGTGATGGTGGTCTGGATGAATTCGGAGGGTCATAGGAAGAACATTTTAAACGGTGATTATACAACAATAGGTATCGGATGTGCCATGATTGACGGCAGGTATTATTGGGCACAGTGCTTCGGGATAGGGGAGAATACCGCCAGCTGCAGCTGCCCGGAAGACAGAAGCGGTACTCAGACTATACAGATCGCTACAGAGACATTTAGCGAGGCAAGTACGACTCCGGGTGTCGTTTTCGGGTGTGTGGAGCAGTATACATACACCTGCAGCCTGCGGCTGGATGCCTCCTCCATCAAGCCGGGAGGGCAGATAAAAGCAGCATATTATCTGAAGAATCCTACGCTCAATGTCAGCAGGGCGGTCATTGCTGGTGAGCTGATATGGGGCAGTTCCGATACAAATGTGGCGTCTGTTGACAAAGGCATTATAACGGCGCTGAAGGGAGGTACCGCACAGATCACGGCCTCCATGGCCAACGGTTTTTATAAGACATCTGCATCTGTCAATGTGAAAGAAGAAGTACCGACACCGAGTCCGTCTCCTTCCCCCGATCAGCCTGAGTCAGATCCGGTGCGCAGCTTCGTGTCCCGCATGTACACCGTAGCCCTTGGAAGAGTCGCCGAGGAGACAGGCCTGAACGACTGGACAAACCGTCTGCTGAACCATGAGGTTGACGGCGCAGGAATCGCAGACGGCTTTATCATGAGCGAAGAATTTAAAAACAAGAACGTTTCAGATCAGGAATATGTGGATGTCCTCTACCGTACCTTTTTTGACCGCAATGCGGATGAGGGCGGCAGGGCTACCTGGCTGGAGGCACTGGAAAATGGCAACTCCCGCACCTTTGTTTTGGCCGGCTTCGTCAATTCCGTGGAGTTCGACAATCTCTGCGGCAGATACGGCATTGTAAGAGGAGTCATGGAGACGAACGAATCTCCTATAGGCTCCGGCGCGCGGCAGTTCGTGAACCGCTGCTACATCAAGGTGCTGGGCCGGGAAGGTGAGAAGGCAGGCGTGGACGACTGGACGAGCAGGATCGCCAGTGGGGAACAGACCCCGGAGAGCGTGGCCAAACTGTTCTTCTCCTCGGAGGAATATACCAACAAGAATACCAGCAACGAGGAGTTTGTGGAGACCCTATACCGGACGTTCATGGACCGTGCTTCGGATTCGGCAGGCAAGGCCGACTGGATAGGGAGGCTCGCTGGCGGCACCAGCCGTGAGGAGGTGCTGGAGGGCTTCTCACGTTCGGAGGAGTTCGCCAAGATCATGCAGTCCTTCGGACTATAGGCAGTGAAAATTTTCAGCGAATGTAGATGCCAGCAGACTGATAGAAGAAAAAGAAATGGGGAGAGAGCGATAACATTGAGATAGCGGTGGCAGAGGGGTACACGCTGAAGGGAAAA
>CANOFQ010000036.1 GCA_947565325.1 uncultured bacterium | reverse complement strand
ACAACAGTTTTTTATCCGTCTCGCTGTCCCGCTCCATGTTGTGCTGGATCTTTTTCGCCCAGTACTCCCCGTTGTTCCCCTTCTCCAGCTTGGGCCTTAGCACCTCCCAGTCCTTTCCGTGAAAGAACTCACTGTCGCAGAAGATGGCCACCTTGTATTTCGTGAGGCAGATGTCGGGGCTGCCGGGCAGGGCCCTGTAATTCTTCCGATATCTGTAGCCCTTTTTCCAGAGCGCCCTCCTCAGGGCTATCTCGATGGAGGTGTCCTTTGTGCGGATCCGGCTCATATTCCTGCTCCTCTCCTCACTGACATTCTGAAATTCGTACTTTTTGCCCATAAAGCACTTCCTCCGCTCTCATCCTTCTGTAAACTGTTTCTTATTTCAAATTATACCGAAACTCCGGCTTCTTTTCAATCAGTCCCAAGGTTTTTATGCATTTCGTCCCCCAGAGGCAGCATTTCGTCCCCAGAATCCCCCATCTGCGGAAAATGTGTTATAATCTGTTCATGGCAAGGCGGCAGGGATCCAATTGCCGCCAAGAAGCTGTTTTTAGGAACGCAGTCCGAATCAGACAAGGAGAGACTCACCGATGGAAAAGAAAGAAAAAAACAAGAACCACAAGGGAAAACCCTTACATGAAACAACAAAGGAGCCCAAGGAAAAGCCAAAATACAACATGTGGCAGATGTCGGCCTACATGATCGCCCTTGCATGGCGGGAAAAAGAGAAAAAAATCGTCCTGCTGGGGCTCATGCTGGCTGTGCTGTCCGTGGCCGGCAATCTCACCGGCCTCTTCATCTCCCCCACCATTCTGGGGCTGGTGGAAAGCAGGGCTAAGCTCCCTGTCCTGCTCTATACCATACTGGGGTTTCTGGCGCTGTCCATCCTGTTCAGCGCTGCCCAAACCTATATCGGCAGGAACTGGCTGTATGGCAAGATTACACTGAGGATGAGTCTGGTGTCCATGCTCAACAACAAGCTGGCCACCACCTCCTATCCCAATCTTCGGGACGACAGATTCCAGAAGATGACGGCAAAGACCAACGATGCCATCAACTGCAATTCAGCGGCGGGAGAGGCCCTATGGGATACCTTGTTCACCCTTCTGGAAAACGTTCTGGGCTTCGGGATCTATCTGATGCTGCTGTCCGCCGTACATCCGCTGCTGTTTGCCGTCATCACCCTGATCACCGTCACGGGCTATTTTATCAATAAACCCCTGAACCGGTACGGCTACCGTCACAGGGAGGAGCTGGGCGCCATCGAAAACAAATACTGGCACCTGCGCAGCTATGCGGAGGGCTCTGGACTGGCCAAGGACATCCGGCTCTTCGGTATGCGTCCATGGCTGAAGGATATCTACACTAAAACCATAGACGCCCTCAGGGCGTTCCACCGCCGGGAGGCCGGCGTGCTCATCTGGGGCCGGATTGCGGATCTTGTGCTGGCGTTTCTGCGCAACGGCCTTGTCTATGCCTACCTGACCGCTCAGGTGCTGGACGGGAGCCTGAACGTGGCTTCCTTCCTATTGTATTTCTCCGCCGCCGGAGCCTTCTCCTCATGGGTCACCGGAATATTGGACAATGTTCTCTCCCTGCACAGCCAGAGTCTGGAGCTCTCCAACCTCAGGGAATGTATCGAATACCCTGAGCCCTTCCTTTTCAGGGAAGGCTGCCCGCTGGTTCCTGACCCGGACCGCACCTATGAGCTTCGTCTGGAGGACGTTTCCTTCCGGTATCCCGGCACTGAGAAGGACATCCTCTCCCATATCGATCTGACTCTCCGTCCCGGGGAAAAGCTGGCGGTGGTGGGCCTGAACGGCGCCGGAAAGACCACGCTGGTGAAGCTCCTCTGCGGCTTCTACGATCCCGATCAGGGGCGTATCCTGCTGGACGGGAGGGACATCCGGGAGTACAACCGGGCTGACTATTACAAAATGTTCTCGGCCGTGTTTCAGGACTTCAGCCTCCTGCCTGCCACCGTGGCCGCAAACGTGGCCCAGACGGAGGATCACATCGATCTTGACAGAGTCAGGGACTGCATCACCAAGGCTGGACTGCAGGAAAAGACAGAATCCCTGCCCAGTCAGTACGATACTCTGCTGAACAGGGAGGTCTACGAGGACGCAGTCATGCTCTCCGGCGGAGAGACACAGCGGCTCATGCTGGCCAGAGCCCTCTACAAAAACGCTCCCTTCGTGATACTGGATGAGCCCACTGCGGCGCTTGACCCAATCGCAGAGGCGGACATGTACTGTAAATACAACGATATGACGGCAGGACGCTCCTCTGTTTACATCTCCCACCGTCTGGCCTCCACCCGCTTCTGTGACCGCATCCTCCTGATCGAGGACGGAAAGCTGGCGGAAGAGGGCACCCACGAGTCGCTGCTGGCGCTGGGCGGCAGATATGCGGAG
Source organism: uncultured bacterium (assembly GCA_947565325.1). Lineage (GTDB taxonomy): Bacteria > Bacillota > Clostridia > Lachnospirales > Lachnospiraceae > Acetatifactor. The sequence goes on along the minus strand of CANOFQ010000036.1, from coordinate 14,443 downwards.
CTTTTCGAGATACAGAGCAAATATTACCGGGAAGAAGGAGAAAAAAATCATGAAGCATAAAGAGAAAAAGCTGCTCTCCTACAGAGAAGCATGGCGGATCAATCTGCGGGCCCTCAAGATCTTCTGGCGGATGTCCCCCCGCACCATGCTCTATCGGATCATAGCGATCGTCTGGAATGCCCTGACCCCCTACGTGGGCATCCGGCTCTCTGCTCTCATCATCGAGGAGCTGTCCGGCGCCCGCAGTCCGGAGCGGCTCAGGACCCTGATTCTTGCCACGCTGCTCTCGGCTGCGCTCTTCTCTCTGGTCTCGGCGCTTCTGGACAAGGCAAGACGTGTAGAGGAAGGCGATGTGCAGTGGTTTCGGACAGACGCTCTACTCTGGGGAAAGATGCTGGAGCTGGACTATCATATCTCGGATGATCCCGAGACCCGCAAGATCCTCTCCACCATCCGCCAGAACATGAACGGAGGCGGCTGGGGCATCCACCGGGTGCCCAGCAACTTCAACAGCCTCCTGCAGGCCGTGCTCAGCCTTCTGGGAGGCCTTGCGCTGACCCTGTCCCTCTTTACCAGCAAGGTGCCCGGGGAGGCGGGCAGCCTCACCTTCCTGAACAGTCCGATGCTCATCCTCCTGTTTCTGGCAGGCATACTGGCTGCCACACTGCTCTCCTCCTTTCTCTCCACCAAGGCGGACAGCTATTATGCGCTAAATTCCAGTGACCATAATCTGGCCAACAGGCTTTTTAGCTATTTCGGCTTTCTGGGAGCGAACAAGAATCTGGCCGCCGACATGCGCATCTACCGGCAGGATCAGATCTGTAAGAAGTACAACAGCGACAAGACGGGCACCTTCTCCTCCAAGGGGTATTTCGCAAAACTGGCCCGGGGACCCATGGGGCTTTATTCCACTGCTGCCACTGTGGTGTCCATCCTCTTCCTCACGGGCATGGTGTATCTGTTCGTCTGTCTGAAGGCATGGGCGGGAGCCTTCGGCATCGGCATGGTGACCCAGTACATCGGCGCCATATCCAGATTCTCCGGCAACATCGGCACTCTGTTCAGCACCGTGGGCTCCATGCGAAACAATGCCTCCTTCGTGAAGCTGGTCTTCGACTATCTGGACATCCCCAATACCATGTATCAGGGCAGCCTCACCGTGGAGAAGAGAAACGACCGGAAATACGAGGTGGAATTCAGGGACGTGTCCTTCCGGTATCCCGGAAGCGAAGACTATGCCCTCCGCCATGTGAACATGAAGTTCAGGGTAGGGGAACGGCTGGCAGTGGTGGGGATGAACGGCAGCGGCAAGACCACCTTCATCAAGCTGCTCTGCCGCCTGTACGACCCCACAGAGGGCACCATCCTATTGAACGGCATCGATATCCGCAAATACGACTACGACGAATATATATCCATCTTCTCTGTAGTGTTTCAGGACTTCTCCCTGACGGACTTCACGCTGGGCCAGAACGTGGCGGCTGCGGACGCCTATGACGCCAAAAAGGCTCAGGAATGTCTGGAGAAGGCCGGCTTCGGGGAGCGGCTCAAAGATCTGCCCCACGGACTTGATACCTTTCTCGGAAAAGCCTTTGACAAGGAAGGGGTGGATATGTCAGGAGGCGAGCAGCAGAAGATCGCTCTGGCCAGAACCTTGTACAAGGACGCTCCCTTCATCGTGCTGGACGAGCCCACCGCAGCCCTGGATCCTATCGCCGAAGCGGAGATCTACAGCAAATTCAACGAGATCATCGAGGATAAGACAGCCATTTATATCAGCCACCGCCTCTCCTCCTGCCGCTTCTGCGACAATATCTTGGTATTCCACAAGGGCGATGTGATCCAGCAGGGCAGCCACGACCAGCTGGTGACGGATGCGCAGGGGAAATATTACGAGCTGTGGCATGCGCAGGCCCAGTATTATGACAAGACGGCTACTGAAGACGAACAACCTGCCATATAAACCCTGCCCTTTGGGCAGACTGATTCTTGATGAAAGAATAAAAGCATGGGACACCGGAGCGTCAGACTCTAGTGTCCCATGTTTCTTCATGCCAGTTTCTTCATGACGGCGCTCTGTCCACACTGAAAAAACTTATGTGAATATCCCCGTTACAGCCCCCGCCGCTCCAGCCTGTCCATGATTCCGTCCACGTCTATCCCGGGATGCGTGGCGTACATCCGGCAGATGTCCTCCACCAGACGCTCCTTTGCATGGTTGCGCTCCGCCATCTCCGGGATGCTCTTTCCGGCCCGCATTCCCTTCATGACCTTCTTCACCAGCTGGTAGAGATCCTTTTCCGACAGCTCGTCCTTTGTGGAGACTGTCTTGTTGTCACCTGCTGCCTGCGCCTCGTATTCCAGCCTTGTGACCTCCGCCCGATGTTCCTCTGGATACAGAACCAGCTCCATCATGGTGACGGGCAGCCGGAACCGCTTGGGCCCGCAGCTCCCCGGATTAAGATAATGGATCCCTGTCTTCTTGTCCCACACATCCTGATATTCATGGGAATGCCCGCAGACCACCAGATCGATGCCGGACAGGTCCTTCCTCCTGCGCTTCTTGTTGTGGACCATATAGATCCGAAAGCCGAACAGCTCCAGCTCCCGTTCCTCCGGCAGGCTCTCCGCCCACTCCCCGTCCACGTTTCCCCGAACCGCATAGACCGGGGCCACACCTTTAAGCTGTTCCAGAAGCTCCGGCCTGTCCACGTCCCCTGCGTGCAGAATCGCCTCGCAGCCCGCAGCCCGCTTCAGAACCTCCGGCCGGAGGGTGCCGTGGGTATCCGAGATTACCATGATACGATGTGACTCCATCTTATGTCTCCTCTGATTTCATTTCCCTGTTGCCGTTCCCCTGCCTGCCGTCCCGGTTCCCGCTGTGTTTCAGGCCCTGCTCTGTCTCAGTTCCCTCTCGTTTCAGGCCCCTGCTCAGAATCTCTGCCGTCCCCGAAATCATACAGCCCCATGGTCTCCCGATTGCGGTATTCATGCTTCTCATAATAGCCCATCAGCCTTCCGTCCCCGTCCCGCAGGGCCACCATATAGACATCCTTGTTCTCCCGCTCGTTTCGGAAGGTATAGACAATGTTATTGTCACTGCTCCTCCCGAACCACTCCGTCACCTTCCGGATCATCTCGCAGGATCCAGGGCCATGGCAGTCCAGCAGGCTCCGTCCCACCAGCGCAGCGCCGCCCCTCTTTGCATATCTTTCCACAGCCGCAGGATTCATATAAAGGATCTCGTGCTTCAGGTCACAGACCACCACAGGACAGCGGTCCACGTCAATGATGCTCTTAAAATAGGAATACAGCTCCATCCGTTCTCTCTCCTCCGCCTTGTCTTCTTTTCGCCGACAAGCCGCCCTTACTTCCTATAAAAGGCCTTGAACGCCTCCACTGCGTACTTCGTGTCCTTCACCCCGGCGGTTTCCACTGCGGAATGCATAGCCAGCTGAGGCAGCCCTATATCCACACTGGATACCGACACATGTGCTGTAGAGATATTCCCCAGCGTGGAGCCTCCTGCTATGTCAGAGCGGTTGGCGTAGGTCTGGTAAGGCACCTTCGCCCTCTCGCAGAGGCTCTTCATCCGTGCGGCGGAAACAGCGTCCGTGGCATATTTCTGGCTGCCGTGGAACTTAATCACGATTCCCCCGTTCAGATAGGGTCTGTTGGTAGGATCATACTTCTCCGGATGATTGGGATGCACCCCATGGGCATTGTCCGCAGAGATCAGAAAGCTCCCCGCCACAAGCTGCAGGAACCCGCTGCGGCTAAGGCCCAGAGCCTCGGAAATCCTCCAAAGCGTGTCCTCAAGGAAGGTGGAGTTCGCCCCCTGCTTGGTGCTGCTGCCCACCTCCTCGTTATCGAACACGGCACAGACATTGACGTATTCCTTGGGCCTGCTCTCCAGAAAGGCCCTTGCGGAAGCATATACACACTGCAGATCGTCCAGTCTGGGGGACAGCACGAACTCCCCGTTCTCCCCCCATATCCTGCCCTTTTCTCTGGGATATAGGAACAAGTCATGCCCGACGATCTCCTCCTGCCTGACCCCTGCCGCCTTGGCCACCCGCTTCATCAGCAGGTTTTTCTTCTTTCCCTTGTCGCTGTCCGCATACAGCGGGAGCATGTCTGTCTGGGGATTGTACTCCGCCTTGTCGCTGCCTCCCCTTGTCAGATGGATGGCAACGCTGGGGATCACGCACAGATCCTTATCCACGTTCACCAGTCTGGTCTCAAGGCCCCCCTTGCCCTTCACCACGATGCGGCCCGCCACGGACAACGCCCTGTCCAGCCATGTGGACAGGATCATGCCGCCATATTTCTCCGTGTTCAGCTTCAGGTAGACATTCTCCACCCCCATCTCCGGGGACTCCTTGACCTTGAAGCAGGGGGAGTCGCTGTGGGCGGCAGCAATATGGAAGCCCCTGAGGCATGAGGGAAGCTTTCGCTTTTTTCCGCTTTCCACTCCGTATTCCTCCAAAGAAGCCTCCTGCCCCCCGCCGCCATTTTCTCCTTCCGACTCTGTCTCCTGCGGCTCTGACACCTCCTGCCCGCTCCATGCCTCCGGGAGAGCACTGCCGCTTTCCTCCCCCTCAGGCAGACGGAACGCAATCAGGGAGGAATCGTTTCTTGTGACGAAATACCCCCGGCCGGGCCAAAGCTCCCAGCTCTCCGACTCCCGAAGTTCCCCGAAGCCCTGCTTCGTCAGAGCGTTCTTCAGATTCGCCACCGCATGAAAGCATGTGGGGCTCTTCTCTATAAACTCCAGCATATCCTTTGTGCACTTTTGAAATTCCTTCATCGCCATATCCTTCCCGCTCCCCTTAACTCTGTTACTGCCTATATACCACGGCCTCCGCCATCTGCTGCGCCTTTTCCTCCCCGCACAGAGCACCGGCTATGGCCAGTGCGAAGTCGATGGCCGTACCCATGCCTCTGGACGTGATCACATTGTCCGAAATTGCCACCGGCCCCTCCGTGACCTGTGCTCCCTCCAGATGGCCTTCCATGCCGGGATAGCAGCAGGCCTTCCTTCCCCTCAGTATGCCCCTGTGGCCAAAGATGCTTGGTGCCGCACAGATGGCCGCAATGTATTTTCCCTGTGCATAAAAGGCATCCACCTGCGCCATCAGCCCTTCCTGAGCCTCCAGATTCTTCGTCCCCGGCATTCCGCCCGGCAGCACCAGCATGGAATAATCCTGAAAGTCCGTCTGCAGCAGACACTTGTCCATCTGGACGGATATCCCGTGGGAGCCCTTCACTATAAGCCTCTCTGTCACGGATACCATATCCACCTCCAGACCGCACCTGCGGCAGATATCCACCACTGTCAGCGCCTCTATCTCCTCGTATCCTTCTGCAAAAAATACCCCGATCTTCTTCACTGTCACAGACTCCTTTCTCTTTCTTTCTGACTCTTTCTCTCAGCTTCTTTCAGAACTTCCCTGGCTCTTCCCTTCAGATTCCTTCTTCCTTCGGGTCTTCTTTAGCTCATCCCCTCAGATTCTTTCCTCTTTCAGGACTCCTTCAGCTCTTCCCCTCAGATTCTTTCCTCTTTCAGGACTCCTTCAGCTCTTCCCTTCAGATTCCTTCTTCTTTCAGGTCTTCCTTAGCCCTTCCTCTCCGGCTCCGCAGCCTTTTCCGCTTATTTCCAGTATACACATTCCGCCGCACTCCGTCAACATCGGCCTCGGCTTCTATCACGGATTGCCAGCAGCGCACAGGCAGTATGATTCTATTATAGCGCAAACCCATTGTGAACAAAAACAGTATCAGACCTTGACAAATCCATTCAAATTCTATAGAATCGTTCTCGTAGCGGTGTACGGCAGTGTCAATAAGCTCTGTGCCGCCGGCCTGATCCGCCGGATCTCCATAGAGGACATGCCGGATGACTGTGACTGCATCCAGAAGCAGGATCAGCAGAACCACCCTGCCTCCAGGAACTGCCTGACCAATGTTTCCAATGACAGCATACCGATAAAATCAAGGAGGGTATTTATGGATAAGAAAACCATGTATAAGCTGACCTACGGCCTGTTCGTCCTCACTTCCGCCCATGAGGGCAGAGACAGCGGCTGCATCATCAATACTGCGATTCAGGTGACCAGCGAGCCGAACCGAATCAGCATAGCGGTCAACAAGGCCAATTTCACCCATGATCTGGTAGCCCGCAGCGGCAGCTTCAACGTGTCCATTCTCAGTGAGGCGGCTGACTTCGAAATCTTCCGCCACTTCGGTTTCCAGTCGGGCCGGGATGTGGACAAATTCTCCGGGTATCAGGACTGCAGGCGCTCCTCCAACGGTTTATATTACATCACTGCAGGCACTAACGGCTACATCAGCGCTGCAGTAGAGCAGGCCGTGGATCTGGGAAGCCATACCTTGTTTATCGCTTCCGTGGAGGATATGGAAGTGCTCTCCGCCGTGCCCGCCGCAACCTACGCCTACTATCAGTCCTCCATCAAGCCCAGGCCGCAGCAGTCCGCCGCCGGAAAAACAGTCTGGCGCTGCACGGTATGCGGCTATGTCTATGAGGGCGAGGAGCTCCCTGCGGATTTCGTCTGTCCTCTGTGCAAGCACCCTGCATCCGACTTTGAGAAAGTGACACAGTAGGCAGGGGCTCTCCTTCTCCACAGGCCGAAATGCCTTTCGGAGGGGAAAGGGCACATCCGTCTGTTCCAGGGTTAAAAAGAGAGCTACAGTTGAAAAGAACCCATGGCCAAAAGAAATACAAATCATTCATAATACGAAAGGAAAGATCCCGTTATGAACAAGTACGCCGGAACAAAAACCGAAAAGAATCTGGAGGCCGCATTTGCCGGGGAATCTCAGGCTCGGAACAAGTATACCTACTTTGCGTCCAAGGCCAAGAAGGAGGGCTATGAGCAGATTGCGGCCCTGTTCCTCAAGACTGCGGACAACGAGAAAGAGCATGCCAAAATGTGGTTCAAGGAGCTGCAGGGCATCGGTTCTACCGCCGAGAATCTGGGTGCCGCCGCCGACGGCGAGAACTACGAGTGGACCGACATGTACGAGGGCTTTGCCAAGACCGCCGAGGAGGAGGGCTTTTCTGATCTGGCGGCCAAATTCCGCATGGTTGCTGCCATTGAAAAGCACCATGAAGAGCGCTACAGGGCCCTGTTGCGGAATGTAGAGACGGCTGAAGTGTTTGCCAAGAGCGAAGTCAAGGTCTGGGAATGCCGCAACTGCGGACATATCGTCGTAGGGGAGAAGGCACCGGAAGTCTGTCCCGTGTGCGCCCATCCTCAGGCATATTTCGAGGTCCGCAGCGAAAATTACTAAAACCTGGCGCTTTGTCTATAGGAAGAATACCCAATGAAGAATACCGGCGCAGCCCTATGAATCTCCCATAGGCTGCGCCGGTATACGTTAAGCCCTCCCTACGCATTCCGCATCTTGATTTCCTCACCCTTACGTCTTCTGACCAAGATCATGAAATCTCCTCTTCCGTCCTCGGTACGGAAGGACAGCTCCCTGCTGCAGGCCTTCTTGGCCGTGGAATCTCTGTCGAAGAATCTGGCCACATAATATTCGTATCTGAGCCTCACCTTGCCGCTGCGCACCTGCTCTGTCACATGCTCCGTCTCCATCTCGCCTATGCGGTCCGAATCCACCGCCGCGGCCGTGCCCCCCAAGAAGATGAACCAATAGCGGCTGCCCAAGGTTCCCCGAATCATGGATTCCTTCGTCCTCTCCTGAAAATTCCATTCCGCCCCGGCCTCCAAGAGATCTTCCGCAAAGCGCTCACGCTCTCCCGAACTCGGCAGCTCCTTATTCAGGCTTTTCCCGATGCTCTTCAGAATCTTGTCCGGATTGGACCGTCCTCCCATGGTAAGCCAGAAAAGTAAAACTACGCCCTCTCCGAACAGCACTCCCAGCGGAAAGTGCAAGGTCAGTACCTGCTGCGGGGAGCCCTTCGCCAGAAAGCCGATGACCACCAGCGCCGCCACGCATCCCGCCACAGTGAGGTAGCTCTGCCGGCGGGCCTTGTTCCGGCCATATTCACACCACTCTGTCACCCATCCCCTCTGGGCCTCTATGAACCTCGCCATCTTGTCCGCCGATTCCGGCAGCTTCTTCTCGGTCTTCTTCTCACCGCCCCTGAACATCATGACCATCCTGCCGATGAAAATCAGGAAGCTGAGGGCCGCTGCCAGAAAGCCGATCCAAATCTCGTGCAGCGCCATTCCGTCTATCTTCTTGTTCTCCAGAACATACCACTCCGCCTGCACGCCGTTCTCCGCAAGCTCCTGACACATCCTGACCATAAGCTTGCCGTATTCATCCCCATAATAGGTGCTGAAATACTCCTCCTGCCCCTCGTAGTCATCATATCGGTCTACGATCTTGCTTTCCTGCAGCACCCTTGCGACCTGCTCTGCCTCCGCCTTGTCCATGGCCCTCAGCGTCCCCTTGACGGAGACCGGCTCCATATTGCGCCCCTCCCTCATCTCGGACACCGCATCCAGCTTATGCATAATGCTGTCGAAATCATTGTCGTCACGGTCGGAGACCACCACGTAGACAAATTCCCGCCTCACATCGTCATATACCACATAGCCCGTCTCCCGGACCCTGTCCGGATCCCCGGAATAATATTCCTCCACCTGCGAGGCCACCGGGTAGGCCGCCTCATAAGACACATACTGTCCCTCCAGCTCACCGAATCTCTGAGCCTCCAGAGCCTTGGGCCCTGCCTGCAGCTTCAGGAACTGGGGGCCCGCCATCAACCCGAAAAACACCGCCGCTGCCAATGCGCACAGTGTCACCAGAATATCCAAACCTTTTTTCATATCTGCACCTCACCGCCTGCCTTCCGCAGACGTTCATTTTCATGTTCTCACCTATGGAAGTCCGTCCATCCGCCTTCTGCCAGATGAAGCAGACCTCTGCCTGCCATTGCGGCAGCAGGAAACCTTACCCCAGCGTTGCCTCATACACCCGAAGCACGTTCTCATAAAAAATCTTATCCAGCTGGGCCTCCGTGAAGCCTGCCCTGTGGAGCCCCTGCCACAAGGCCTCCATGGCCTGCACTCCGGGCAGCTCCTCATGTGTGTCGATGCCGTCGAAGTCGCTCCCCAGCCCCAGCACCTCCACGCCGCCCACCGACACGATATGCCTTGCATGGCGGATCACCGCTTCTATGGTTCCCGGATTCTTCACCCCCAGAGGCTTCTCCTCCAGAAAATCCGCACAGAAATTCAGCCCCATGACCCCGCCCCTCTCGGAAAGCCTGCGAATCATGTCGTCCGTCATGTTCCGCACATTGGGGCAGACGGCCCTAGCGTTGGAATGACTTGCCACAAAAGGCTTCTGCGTGATCTCCAGCACGTCATAAAAGCCTGCGTCAGACAGATGTGACACGTCGGGGATCATGCCCAGCTCCTCCATCAGGGCAACGAACTCCCTGCCCCGCTCCGTAAGCCCCCCGGCCAGATTTGGCGTATGCAGGAAAGCGTCTCTGGCTTCTTCCGCCCTTCTGCGCTTCTCCTCCTCTGCCGGATCTCCCTCGCCGCACTCCTTCCACGCCTCGGCAGCCTTCTTCCAGTCCTCCTTCAGCCCGCCGTCCCGGTTAGGATGTCCTATCTCATTATCATAGTTCCATGTGAGGGCAAGCATTCGCACGCCCATCTCATACAGCTTCCGAAGCTTCTCCGGCTCACCCTTACAGACAGCCCCCTCCTCTACCGTCAGCAGTGCAGAGAGCCTGCCCGTCCTGTCATTCTCCCCGATATCGGAAAACCGGTACACGGGAGCGATGAGATCCTTGTTCTTCTCCATCTCCTCCATGTAATGCCTGTACAGCTCCAGCACCCTCTCCCAGGGATCCGTCGCCTGCCCCAGATCCACGAACAGCGCAAAATTCTGCACCAGATACCGGCTCTTTTTCATACGCATCAGATCCACATGGCGCTCATTCCTGCGAAGCCCTTCCCACAGCCCCCATCTTCTGTCGTCCAGAAGCACGCTGATGGTGTCGCAGTGCATATCGATCACCCGCATAAAATCTTACCTCCAGTTCCTATAACCCAATACCCCGTTTTACCCGTCGCCCGCAGCCGTTCCTGAGACCACAGAAGGAATACAGATCAAAGCAGGCCTCACCCCTTCACGGCAAAGTCCACCCCCGTATGATCGGGCTTCTCCTCATTGTATTCATAGTCCTTCCCGGGCAGAACCGCATTCAGGAGGATGCCTGTCAGCGCTCCCACTGCCAGCCCGGAGAAGCTGATGGTCAGCTCCCCTATGGTGAAGCCCACGGAGCCCGCCGCACTGTACTTGATGCCGATGGACAGCACAAGGATCAGCGCCGCAATGATCACGTTGCGGCTCTTGGAGAAGTCTGCCCTGGTCTCCACGATGTTGCGCACGCCCACTGCGGAGATCATGCCGTAAAGCACCAGAGACACGCCCCCGCAGGTAGCGGTTGGCATGCAGCCGATGACCGCCGCGAACTTAGGGCAGAAGGACACGATGATGGCGAACACCGCCGCCAGCCGGATCACCAGCGGGTCGAACACCTTCGTCAGAGAAAGCACACCCGTATTCTCGCCGTAGGTGGTGTTGGCCGGAGCGCCGAACAAGGAAGCGAAAATGGTGGCCAGACCGTCCCCCAGCAGAGTGCGGTGAAGGCCCGGCTCCTGAATGTAATTCTTGCCCACGGTGGAGGAGATGGCCGAAATGTCGCCGATATGCTCCACGATGGTGGCAAGGGCGATGGGCATGATGGTGATCACGGAGGTGATCAGCAAAGACATGTCCCCCTCCGTCAGGGCCCAGAAGGCCGTGTCCTCCCACCGCAGGGGAAGGCCGAACCACGCCGCCTCCTTCACAGCGGTGAAATCCACCCTGCCAAGACATACCGCCAGCAGATAGGAGCCCACCACGCCGATGATGATGGGCACGATCTTCACCATCCCCCTGCCCCAGATATTGCAGACCACTACCAGAGCGATGGCCACCACTGCAATCAGCCAGTCGGCGGAGCAGTTGTCGATGGCGGACTGGGAAAGAGTAAGACCTATGGCGATGATAATGGGACCTGTCACGATGGGCGGAAAGAATTTCATTACCTTGCCCGTGCCGAAAAGCTTGATCAGAAGAGCCAGCAGAAGATATACAAGACCTGCGCAGGCCACGCCGAAGCAGGCATATGGCAGAAGCCTCGAGTTGTCCACAGCGCCTCCGGCTGCGTCCGCCATTGGTGCGATGGCGAAGTATCCGCCGAGGAAAGCAAAGGAGGAACCTAGGAACACCGGCACCTTGCCCTTGGTGATCAGGTGGAACAGCAGCGTCCCCAGTCCTGCGAACAGCAGCGTGGTGGACACATCCAGCCCTGTCAGCATGGGCACCAGAATCGTTGCGCCAAACATGGCGAACATATGCTGGATTCCCAGCAGCACTACCCTTGGCGCTCCCAGGGTTCTGGCATCGTAGATACAGGTATCCCCGATCCCCTTCCCCTGAGGAGCAGTTTTCGTTTTTTTGCTCATGAACTCGTCCTCCTCTTCTTGTGCCGGACACATTTTTGCAGCCGGCCTTTTGTTATGTGGCAGCGGGGTCCAATGCCCCGTCAACCATCATAAGCTCTCAGCTGCCAATAGTCAAGGAGAGATTGCATGAGCCTTTAAATAATCCTTCCAGATCTGAATGTGCTTGCCCTTTAAATGCACACCGTCATAGGTGTATTCGGGATCCAGTCCCCCCGTGTCGTCACAGACCGACGGGTTCATGTCCAGGTAGAACACCTTCTCATTGTCCGCCAACAAGGCAATTCCCTCATTGCGGGCCTCTATGCCCTCATTGGTGATATAGTCTCCCTTGGCGGAGCGCTCCGAGGTGACCTTCATGATGGCCTGCAGATAAATGATTGCCTCAGGCTGCAGCTCCCTCAGATGGGCCACCGCCTCCCCGTACTTTTCCAGAAAGGACTCCACCGTCCCCGTCCCCATCTCGTTGATGCCCACCATCAGATAGATCTTGGCGAACTGATTCTGCTGCAGAGCCTCCTCCACGGTGATCTTCCCCGTGGGAGAGGGAGCCACGGCGGAATCGAACAGCTTGTATATGGTCATCCCTTTGGAGGCGTAGAAGGTGGATACCTCCTCCAGCCCACCGTATTCGAACATTCCCACCGTCCGGGAATCCCCAATGAACACTGCGTCCGAAAAATAATCGTCCTCCACCGTTTTGTATTCCGGAAGCTCCGGCTCTTCCGGCTCCTGTGCTCCCCCGCCGTTGCCGCCTGCCTGACCGCCTTCCCCGGAGCCTATCTGACCGCCTTCCCCGGAGTTTTGTCCGTTGTTTGACTGGCCGTCGCCGCTGGTGCCATGTCCGTCCCCGCCCATCTGGCTGCCCTGAGCGGAACCCCCTTCACCGTCCGGGCCAAAGCCTTCCTGACCGAAAAAACCGTCCGGCGCTCCCCCTCCGGCGCCCTCCGCTCCCCCTGACGAGGCAGCAAGCAGCGAAGCCGCCACATCCCTTCCCGCCAGAAAGCTGTTCATGACCTCGGGCCCCGTCAGGGCAGCGTACAGCTCCCCGTCCCCCGGTTCGCCCTCTCCAAGGCCCTCGTACCATTCCTGCACCTGCCGCAGGGATCCTGCGTAGACCTGCCAGTGATCCACCACTGCCAGATAGAATATCCCGCTTCCTATAAATAACAGCAAATAGGCCCATTTCTTCAGCCATCTCATACTATCAAGCTTCCTTTCTGTGCGCCTCTTCCGTCCTGCTGCCCCGTTTCCTTCCCGCACCCCGGTACCGAAATCGTACTCTGACGCTGTGCGGAGACTGTGCCCCGCCCTTCAGGCTGCCAGCCGCCCGTTCCTGCCTCAGTAATCCAGATACATGAAGGGATTCTGCCCCTCCGACTGCAGCTTCCAGACACAGAACCAGAACAGCGCCGCCAGCACCAGAACGCCCGGCAGAGTGTCCTTTCCCTTCCGAAACAGCCGGTTCAGCCCCGGCGTGCAGGCAAAGGCGCCTGCCGCCAGCAGAGGCCAGTAGCTCTCAAGGGCATTCTTCCAGTCCACCAGACTGTTTCGCACCGCAGGCACCACTCCGAACATCCTGCCCAGATAGATCTGCAGCTCCCCTATATCCGTGACCGCGAAGCACACCCATGTGACCGGGATCAGGATCCAGACATAAAGATGGGCGAATACCCTGCCAAGCCCCTTCCGGAACAATCGGCTGAGCCCAGCTGCCTCCAGAAGCCTCTCCAGCACGATGGCAAGCCACAGCAGCATTCCCCAGATCAGAAAATTCGCCGTGGCCCCGTGCCACACCGCCGTCAGGCTCCATACGGCCAGCAGATTCAGGATCGTGCGGGGCAGCCCCTTTCTGTTCCCACCCAGAGGGATATACACGTACTTGCCGAACCACCGGCCCAGCGTCATATGCCACCTGCGGTAGAAATCCCTGACACCGGTAGCCATGTAGGGATCTCTGAAATTCTCCGGCAGCTCAAAGCCAAGCATCCTTCCCAGCCCGATGGCCATCAGGGAATAACCGTTGAAGTCGAAATATATCCGCATGGAATACGCTATGGCCGCCAGCCACGCCAGGGGCGTGGAGATGCTCTCGAAGCCGGTGACCTGTACTTCGTTCCAGAGCAGCCCCACCCTGTCTGCCAGAAGCACCTTCTCCGCCAGCCCCAGCGTGAACAGCTTGAGACCCTCCTGAATGTTCTCCCGGCCGAATTCCCGGCTGTACAGAGAGCCCCTCAGTTCGTCATAGCCCACCAGGGGGCCGGAGAGCAGCTGGGGGAACATGGTGACATAGGTGCCCAGCCGCAGAACCGACAGCTCCCTCTCATACTTTCCCTTGTAGACATCCAGCAGATAGGAAAGCATCTGGAAGGTATAGAAGCTCATGCCCAGCGGCAGCCCCTTTCCCCACATGCCGTATTTAAATCCTGCCAAAAGTCCTATATTGTAGACCAGCGCCACTGCCAGCCATACTTTTCTCCTTCGGTCCAGCCTTCTTCTTTTGTCACTGTATCTATCGTTGTGCCTTCCCTCTCTCCGCATTGCGCCCAGCCCCAGATGCAGTCCGAAAAAGTAATTGAACAGCACCGAGACCAGCAGCGTCCCAAGGTACACCGGTTCTCCCTGCGCATAAAAAATAAGACTTCCTAACAGAAGTACCCTATTCTTCATTTTGCCGGGAACCATACTGTACAGAACCAAAAAGAGCGGAAAAAAGAAGAGCAAAAATTCTATGCTATTGAATATCAAGAATGATCACATCTTTCATTTTCCAAATTTATCTGAGTAATTTACTGTCTTGTTGTTTTCACTTTGTGAATTCTGTCTTGCAATCTTCTAGCTTCTGTCTTGCAATCTAGCTTCTGTCTTGTAATGTTTTTAATTGTTTATTTGCATCTTTTGCAGCTTTTTTATCTTCTCCA
>CANOFQ010000035.1 GCA_947565325.1 uncultured bacterium | reverse complement strand
AATTTCTTTTCACAGGTACAGTTTCCGTTCACTACACCGTCTATTCTCACTGTCTGAAGCATCCAGCATCAGTGCCGGATTGATGTAAAGGTTCTTTGTGACGGGTGTGCTGTACATCCTGATCGTCAGCGGCTTCACTGACAGCACTTCCGCCATAAAGGTACCGTCCATGCTGCCGGAACCACTGGAGCCGCCGGCTCCTTTCCTGATAGCCTCGACCATTTCCACAATATGTCTGTCTGTCGGCACACTTCCACCTCCTGCCTTTATGTAGTCCCTTCAATCTCCCTTTCATCCATGATGTTCTCAAAGGCAAGCGTCAGATCCATCTGAGCCTTGCCGCACGAAAAGGTATGCGTGTCGCTCTCAATGTAAAACTTTCCATAAAGCCCGGTGTCCGTTTCCTGTACGATGACGGAGTATCCTGATACCGCCCGGAAATCGTTCGGAACCCCGGACACGGTGGCAGAGGCCTCAACCGTTACCAGCATCTTCTCGGCCTGCGCTGTGGCATCCTCTCCGTCTTCCTGTTTCAGCACTCTCTGTACCAGACCATACCTCCGGATCGATGCTGTGTCCTCCACAGTCTTTATGACATTGTTGTTTTTATCTGTTATCAGAACCCTATTGACGAGCTTCTGGAGGGTGCTTTTATAGGTCGCTTCAATCAGGTTATAATCCCCGGTCATGACCGCCCCGCAGAGAGTCCCTTTCTCCAGTACGCTCACTTTGTTGATATCGGTCATCAGCGGAATGTACCTGCTGCCATTCTGCTTTGCTGCGGCTGTGTATGCCATCATAATGGCTTCATAGGCTTTCCTGCCGAAACAAGGCACGGAAGGTATATTGACTCCCGTCGCCGCCATAGTCCCACATTCAATCCCGAGTCCCCTGCATATTCCGGGCACAATCGTCTCCGGAGTCCCCTCCAGCAGCTGGTTCACATCGGAATTGTTGATGTAAAACATCAGGTCATATGCCAGATAGGTCTCCACCTTGGAACCGGCACTCTTGTCAATGTCAAAGACAATGCCGCCAAAGACCGCTTTCCCGCTGTCATCCTGCATGATGATCCCTGCACCTTCATCAATTATAACTGCAGGAAAGTCTCTGTCCTTCTTATTCTTTGCGATCGTGAACCGGACCGTGCGCGCCACCTGCTTCGTGTCCCCAGCCCATCTGATCTGCTCGATCAGCTCGCTGATATCTTTTCCTCCAGTCAGTAGCTTCATCCCGACACCGCCTATGCAGGAATCGTGTACACATCGCCCGGATAAATCCAGTGCCCATTGTCGGAACTGGACTTTCCATGGCTCCTCGCACTCGCCTCAATCGTCCCTCTGTTCGCACTGTAGATCTTAGGATACGAGCTCCCGCTTCCGTAGCTCTGCTTCGATATGCCCCAGAGTGTATCCCCTCTGACCACTGTATGTGTCCCGCCAGTCGCTGCAGGTTCCGGCCGCTGCAGCAGGCCGTTGCCCCGCACCTTTGTCGCGACCTGCACGGACGGCACGTTCAGCGTCCGGTACTCAGAAAGGGAAATTGTGTAGTAGATGTCCCCGTCACCTTCCTTCATCGAATGGGTGAAATCATCGATCAGCATGGCGAGGTTGATCTTCATGTCGCTGATGATCACCCTGACCACCGCCTTCGCAGTTTTCCATTCCTGAAGCATGGCGGCATATCTGTCCGGCTTCTTTCCTGCGTTCTTATAAAACGGAGACTTCTCCGAAGGGAAGAAGCTCGACAGCCTCGTGTATCTGAGCCCCCGTTCTCCCTTCAGGTTTGCTTCTCCTATGTTCAGAAGTGTCACCGTCTGGTTCAGCTGTTTTTCTGTGAACTCCACAGAAGAAGGGTTGACCGGCAGCTCGATAACTTCCTTCCGGTTATTCACGCTTAGTTCAATTACTCTGGTTTTCATCAGCCCGCCTCCTAACCCATGTTCACGGCTACCTCCATGATCCTCTTTGCGACCCTGTCCGCAACCGCATCAATGTCTTCCTCTTTTCTGACCTCTATCTTGTCAGCCAGCTTCTGGATAATGATCCGGGGGCCGTTTCCAGAAGGCTTCGCCCTCTCCGGAACATCCGGGGCGTTTTTTCTGCCGTCACCGCCCCGGATCTCATCAAGTATCTTCCTCAGGATGTCCATGATCCCGGCCGCCGGCTCCCCGGCAGGGAGGTGTGCGGCCCTTTCTCCGGATACGGTATTCTGCACCACGTTCGCCACCGTGCCTTTCACACTGCCGGCCCCTTTTGCGGTGCCGACCATGGACAGGCTTTCCTTGTTCGGCAGGATCCTCGAGCCTTTCGGCAGATCCACCAGCTCAGGACCCTTTTCCCCGACCCACGTGAGCCCGCCCTTCCAGTTGTTGTCACCTGCGGCATTCTCTCCCACGTCTGCGCTGTCCGGCTCATCCGGCCCGCCCGTGAAGAAGTCCGCCACGTTCCCGAACCACCCTGCCACCTTGCTGACAGCGCCGCCTATCCCTTCGACGATGGGCTTCACCACGCCCCAGACGGACTCGATGACGCTCTGGATGCCCGGGAACACCTTCTGTACCACGGAAAACAGGATCTTGAACACGCTGATCGCTATGTCGACCACCGGCGAGATCACGCCCCATGCGGTGCTGACGATGTCCGCAACCAGCGGGGCCACGGTCCCGATGACCTCCTGGATGAACCCCATGCGCTCGCCGACGAAGGAGAGGACGCTCCCGACCTTCTCCCCGATCTCCGAAAAGATGCTGCTGAAGACCGGGGCCAGAGCGGAGACCACCGTCCCTATGCCGGACACCAGACCCGCGATCACGGGGGCTGCCTGGGCGATGACGCTCCCTATGGTGGAGACCACCGTCTCAATGACGGGGAGCATCACCGGCAGCATCGTCTGCACCGTAGAGACGATGCTCTCCAGTGCGGGCAGACAGGCCGCCGCCACCGACCGAACCGTGGACGCCATGCCGCTCCCGAATGCCATCAGCTGCGGGATCATCGGTGCGAAGCCGGCGGCCAGCGTCCCGACGGCGGACGCGACTCCCCGTACCCCGTCCCCAAACCCCGAGAACGCAGCCGCCATCGTGTCGAACCCCTGCCCGATCACGGGGGCGAGCGAAGGGAACGCATCCATCAGCCCGTCCCTCAGGCCCCTCATGACAGTGCGGGCGGCAGCCCTAACCTTCGGTGCGGCCTTCCTCACCATGGACACGGCCGCCTTTGGCAGCGCCCTGAGCACGTCCCCAGCCAGCGGGGCAAGCGAGGCGAGCGCTTCCATCAGCCCGTCCTTCAGACTCCTGATGATGACAGGAGCCTCCTCCCTGATCCTAGGGGCCGCTTTCCTTATCCCGGAGCTGACCGCTCCGGGCAGCGCCCTGAGCACGTTCCCGACCATCGGCACCGCATTCGCAAACAGGAACGTGGCCGCAGAGTCAACCACGTGCCTCACCGCCGCCTCGACATCCCCACCGACCGCCAGGCTTCCCAGCAGGTTCGATACGGACGACTTCATGGCGGCGAAGGACCCGCTGAACGTCTCGCTGGCCTCCTTCGCCGTGGTGCCGGTGATGTCCAGACT
Organism: uncultured bacterium; assembly: GCA_947565325.1. GTDB lineage: Bacteria > Bacillota > Clostridia > Lachnospirales > Lachnospiraceae > Acetatifactor. The sequence goes on along the minus strand of CANOFQ010000035.1, from coordinate 13,753 downwards.
CCCCTGAATCACATGGATGGCACTGTAGACGTCAGCAAGGCTGTTGATGTCATACTTCACGCCGGATATCTTCCGGGCATCCTTCAGGAGCCGCTGCATCTCCTCCTTGGTGCCGCCGTATCCCAGCTTCAGGTTGTCCAGCATGGTATAGTTCTGCTTCGCGAACCCTGAATAGGCGTTCTGGATGCTCTCCATGTCGGTGCCCATCTTGTTGGCGTTGTCGGCCATGTCGATGATTGCCATGTCAGCAATCTCCGCAGCCTTCGCCGTGTCGCCGCCGAGGCTCTGCAGCAGGCTTGCGGAGAACCCGGTCACGGTCTCCATGTACGAATTTGCGGACAGCCCTGCTGTCCTGAACGCCCTGTCCGCATTCTCCTTCACGACCCCGGCGCTGTCCCTGAAGAGCGTCTCCACGCCCCCGATGCTCTGTTCGAGGCCGGCACCCCCGCTCAGGGCACCTCCGACCACGGCGGCCAGCCCGGCACCGGCCACGCCCACGGCGATGGTCACGCCCTTGGAGAGCGTCCCGACCATGCTCTTTATCGATGACAGCGCAGCCGAGGCCCTATCCTTTACCGCTATGGCCGGCCGGGCCACCATGCTGCCGACCGCCTTCATCTTCGACCCTACCGCACCCAGCACCCTGCTGGCCATGTCCTTCGCCCGGATGACCGGGGAGGCCACCTTCCTCCCGGCCGCCTTCACCGCACCGACGATCCGGGATATCTTCGCACTGGCCATGTCCTTCGCCCGGACGACCGGAGACGCCACTTTCCTCCCGGCCGCCTTCACGGCGCCGCTTATCTTGGATATCTTTGCGCTGGCTGCGTCCTTCACCCGGACGGCCGGGGACGCCGCCTCCCTCCCCAGCCGTTTCACCTTCCCCAGGAGCCCGTCCGTCTTCGCCGCCGCCCCGGCCGTGTCCACCTTCGCAGTGTAGGCCCTGTCCCATGCGGCCTTCATCCCGCTCCTCGTCTTCGCCGCATCCGAGCGCAGGGCGGCCTGCTCCTTCCGTATGCTCCTCAGCACGGCCGTAGCACCGTCCCTGATGCTGATGCTGCCTATTACGCTCACGTCCCCGCCTCCTCCCAGCTGCCCAGGGCCCTCCTGCGCTCCTCCAGGGCCTCCAGCATGGAGGCGGTGTAGAAGCACCTCTCCTCAGTGCCCAGACCCAGAAGGTACTCCAGCCTGAAGCCCTTCTGTATGTAATAGTGCAGGAAATAGGCGTCGGCGTCCCGGGCTATCAGTTTTTTAACTCACTGACCACCGTCACCTTCCTGTCCCCGGCCACTCCTGAGATCCTCATGACCTCCATTGCGATCTGGGAGAGCTCGCCCATCTCGAAAATGTCCGTCACGTCGGTGTACTCCCTGATCTCGCCCTGTTCCTTCAGCTGCACGGCGAGCTGCCTCAGGTCGGGCTCGACCACGGCGAGGTATACTGCGTACCTGTCAGCCCTGTTCGGATCCCCGCTGTCGTCGATCTCGGTGCACTCCACGATCTCCGGGTACAGCAGGCTCTGTATCCTGATGTCCTCGTCCAGACTGGGGACGTGGAGCATCTCCTGTCTCCTCGTCCTCCTCTCCTGCAGGCGCTTCACCGCCTTCGCCGCAAACATACGGAACACCTCTTCCTTCTCCCTCTTGTCCATGTCCTACCTCCCTCTATGCGATCGCATCCAGACTCTGCAGGTCCGAGGGCGTGAACCCGATGGAGATCTCTTCCTCTATGATCCCGCCCTTCTCCCAGTTCACGACTGGAAGCTCGTTGTGCCATACATTGTCGCATGCCCAGCGTTCGATCTGGCCGCCCACTGCGTCGGGATCCGCCAGCTTCGCGATGACCTCCGCACGGACATCCATGCCCTTCTTCCAGCTCTCGAGGATCCCCTTCGCCCTGGTATATACCTTCTTCACTGTATATGATCCTTCGCCCTTCAGGCCGGTGACCTTGCTGTCCACGTCAAGCCCTATCTGCACGTCCTCACGGTTCGCGGTGACCTTCAACTCGATCTTGGAGAACTCGAAGATCCGCTCCCCGTTGATCCACAGCTCCCCCCATGTCCCGGAAAGGGTCTTGTTGCCTCTGATACCTTCCATGTCCGTTCACCTCCTACATACTGACATTCATCTTCAGGTCTTCCATAGCGTTCACGAACTTCACGTTGCTGGCAATGAACACCTGCGTCCCGGTGTTGGCCCTTGCCACCGCGATATCATCCATCCCGGAGGTATCCATGCCCCTGCCCTCCAGATAGGCACGCTGTGCCCCGATGTCAATCGCCACCACATTGTCGAAGGACCTGTCCAGCACGTTGCCGAGCAGCCCCTTGTGGTAGGCCCCGACGGCAGCCACGAGCATCTGCTTGCCGTCATAGTCGTTGATGACCTTCCCGACATAGCTCTCCTCGTAGGTCTCCCTGATGTCGTCCATGTACAGGTCCATGCCCTCCACGATCTTGATGAAACGGACATCCTCCGTCTTTTCCGCCGTGAATGTGACGAGGCTGTTCACGCCCCGCCCGATCTTGTACTTCCTGCCGTCGAATACAATGACGAGCTCACCTGCACCGATACGCTCATCCGGGTCATCCGGGGTCTCCGCCCCGGAAATGTCATCCAGCACATAATAGGTGCTGCTCCTCGCAAGGGACAGCCCCGCAAGCACGCCGGCGATCCTCGCACAGTACTCAGCTGCGGTATGCTTCTTCCCGGTGATTGCCGTATGGATGTTCTCTGTCGTGAGGTTGATGATGCCTTCATGGTCCCCGCTGCAGTGTGCCAGGACCGCCTTGAAAGTCTTCCTCTCATCGTCACGGCACTGTTTAATCCATGCCGATACTTCTGCCGTATCCGAAGGGCCGAGGCCCGGGATTGCAAGGTAGTTCCATTTCATGTCTTTCAGCTTCCTCAGCGCCGCAGAGTAGTCCCCTGCGTCTTCCGCCCTGCGGACTGCGATGACGGTGGACGGGGCCCCGGCGAACACCAGCTTCAGATAGCCGTAGTTCTGCTCTGTCCAGTTCTCAAAATCAACCTCATCCACCTTCCTGTAGATGTTCAGGTCTTTTCCGCTTCCGGTACCGTCTGTGAGGACAACGGCGACGGTACCCCTCGCACTTCTTTCAATGGCAGACACTGCCTTCCCGCTGAAGATCATGCTGAAACTCGGTAATCCTAAACCCATTTAAGTCACGCTCCTTTTCTGACAGCCACCTCCAGCCCGCCCATCGGCTCAGACTCATCTGTCTGCTCCCGGGCATGGCGGAACCTGATGGCGAAACTGTAATGCAGCACGTGGTCCGATACTTTCATGCTGGCATCGTCGATGGTTATGTGCCGGTCCCCGAAGCTGAGCACCGGCCGGACAGCCGCATCGATCTCTGCCCCCTTGACCAGATAGGCGGTATTGCCCTCATGCTTCTCGTGGTAGGCAATATCCACCAGGACCCCCATATCCGTAAAGAACCTGTCAACCGTCTCGTTCCCGTTCGGGATGATATCTACGAAGTAATATGTTCCCGTTTCATCAAGCCCATGCTTTTCCCCGGTGCCTTTTATTTCCTCGTAAAAGACATCGGTACCCGGATCGATCCCTTTCAGCAGTGACGTGACTGCATTTTTTATCTGAATAATCGGATGTTCCATGGTCCACCTCCTAAAGTTCATGGGTGTTCAGGAAGCCGTCCATCCATTCCCGGAGATAGCCGGAAAGGTGTCTCTGCACCTCCTGAAGGGAAAGCTCCATCATGTGGGCTCCTTTTACGAAGCCCTTCCCGCCTCCTGCCCGGTGTCCGTATTCCACCGGCTCGGCATACTCCACGTTGTTATAGACCTCGATGTAGTATTCATTCCCCCGCTTCCCTATCTCCCCGATACGCCATTCGTTCCGCAGGTGCCCGGTCCTGACCGGGGTCTTCTCCGTCACTTTCTTCAGGAGTTCATTGGCCACTCTGACCACCATCTCCCGGAACTCGGCCGGGTACTGGCTTTCTATAGCCCGTGCGAGCCGCTTCTCCCATTCGTCCAGCCCGTCAAACTTATACTCAGTATCAGACAGTTTCCTTGTCCAGCCTGACCGGGATATTGTTATGGGACTCCATGCACTCAGGAAAGCCTGCAACCGCTTCAATCCTCTTTCCCAAGTGCATGATCACAAGGAAATCATTGGCCTGGATATCGACTTCCGGACGGGTAAACAGACAGAATTCCGTGTCCGTCTTCGCAGTGGATTTTGACTGCTGCAGCTTCCCGCCAGTGTGTGTAGACAGTGCGCATTCCACATCCTCGTACACAGCCTTTCCCTCCAGGCCGCTCCTGAAGATGCTCTCGCCACCCGGAAGGGTGTCTTTGAAGGCTCTGTAAACGGTCACGGTATCCCCGTAAGTCGTTGCAAGGATATCAGCTTCTGTCATCCGCTGGATCCTTCGGCAGGTTCATTCTCTTGAAACGGTTGAGGGATTTCTCATAGTCCTTCATAAAATCAACAGTGGCCTTCTGGCTGCCACTCCCGTCACGGTAAGAGATGGCGGTATCACCACGATTGATACTCGCCACCTCCTGCTCGCCGGTCTTTACCAGATCGGCCTTCAGCATGTCCTCGGCAATCTGTGCCGCAGTGCTGAGGAGCTGCTCCGGCAGGTCTTCACGGCTGCAGTAGATCAGGATCTTGTCCACTGCTCTTCTGACGTACCTTCTGGCCGTCCGTTCCTCCGTCTCGGACATCTTCATGCTGTCCATCACTTCCGCTACCAGCCAGTCCTCCTGTTCCCTTGTCATGCCGGCTCCTCCTTGTTCTTCTCTGCGGCTCTGTTCTTCTCTGCGGCTCTGTTCTTCTCTGCGGCCCTATTCTTCTTTACTGCAGCCTCCAGCTGCTCCCTTGTTCCGGCCAGCTCCTGCAGCAGGGCCCTGTTCCTTGCGTCTGCCTCCTCCAGCCTCTCCCGGGTTCTCTCCAGCTCCGTCCTGAGTCTCCCCGCCTCTTCCTCCAGCTCCCTGACGCCGGACGCGCCGGGAGAAGGGGCGGCTGATCCGTCCCGGATGAAGCCCTCTGCCTCCAGGCCTCTGGCAGCGTCCTCCGAAGCTGCCTCTTTTACCACGTTTTCCCTCCGCAGAACGATCTTTCCCATCGTCCGTGCCCTCCTCTTTTAATATTTTTTAGGCAAGTGCCTCTTTCAGGTTGACGAAGCACTGCCCGATCTTCTGGTCGGTGATCCAGAGGTCATGGAACTTGCGGTAGTCCATGGCCCATGCCCTCGCCTTCTGGTTGGTCTCCGGGTCGAATATCCTTGTCCTGTCGGTCTTAGACACTGCGATCGGGGCGGTCCGGGGCGTGATGATCCAGTTGATGCTTTTACATCCCTCTGCCGGCGCAAATCCGCCCTTTTTCTGCCCTTCCGTCCTGCCGTCCCTGAACAAGTATGCCGTCTTCATCTTGTCGGACCCTACCGGGATCAGCGGGTAAATGCCGTCAAGGCTCTTCACCTTCAGGGTAACGTCCCCCTGCCTGAAGTCAGCCACGTCCAGCTTCTTGGACAGCTTCTCGCTCATGGAGAGGACAGCCGCCGCCATCCGGTCGATGGTGACCACCAGCGGGGTGTTCTCGCCGACCACGTCCTGCACGGCTGCGATGTCATAATAGAGCTTCTGCAGGATAGTCGCTTCCTCAGGGACGTAGCCCCCGGACGCCCTGTCCTTCGCTATGCAGCCCGTCGCAATCTTGCTGTAGCGGTATGCATCGATCTCCGGGATGACCTTCGTCCTCTGGAACTCGCCCATCACTGTCGAGGCAGTCAGGGCGAAGTTGGTCTCGTCCACGGCGTTCTCGTCGAAGCTGAAGGAACGGCCCCTGTCCTGCGTCATGGTCTTTGTCTGGTACCTGAAATCCACATCCCCGCTGGCAAAGCCATTGTTCCGGTCATAATCCGCCAGCCCGTCCATGGCAAGGCTGGGGATCTTCACCTCTGATCCGCCGGTGTACCTGACCAGCTTGTCATTCACTTCCATCCAGCCGGAAGTGGACTGTTCCACTGCGGCCTTGTCCAGCTCGCTCTGGATGATTGCTGCTGTCTCAATAGTATTCATCTGCTTTCTTCCTCCTTCTCCCTTCTTCCTACAAGGTTCCTCCCTATAGGCCTCTGATGTTCCTTGCGATCTGGTCCCTCAGCAGGTTCTCTGCGGAGGCGGCACCGCCGAGCCCCTCCGGTGTCTTCCCCCTCAGCCTGGCCTGTACTGCTGCCGCAAGGCTGTCCTTGAATACCTGCAGGGTGTTCCTCAGTGTCTCCTCCATACGCTCCCTGCTGGAATAATCCAGCACCTCTGCGAGGCTGGCCGGGCATCCGTCCTTCTCTAACGCCCTGACCGCCGCCTCCCGGAGATCCTTTTTCAGCAGCTGTCCCTCCAGATCGGCGATCCTCGCATCCTTTTTCTTCTGTTCCTCAGCAGCGCGTTCCTCAGGGGACAGCTTCTTCACCCTCTCGGCCTCCGCCGCTTCGTCCGCCCACTGCTTTCTGGCCGCCTCCACCGCCTCGTCCAGCTCCGCCTGCGTAAAGGACTTTTCTGCAGACCCTGCGGGGGCGGCCTGCCCGTCGGCTCTTCCTGCTTCCCCTCCGGGTTCCTTCCCTCCGCCGAAGAGTCCGCTGATGAGCTTCTGCAGCGTGCCTGCTTTTTCGGCGGCGCCTCCTTCTGCGGCCTGCGCCCCTTTTGTCTCTTCTGCGGCTGCATGGCCAGCCTGGCCCGTTTCCTGCATGGTCGTTCCCTGTCCTTCCATGTCCCTTCTCCTCCTTCAATCTGATGTCGCAGGAACACCCTTTGAAAGGCCCTCAAAAGGTGTTCCTGCCCTGTTTCTATGCAATGAAATAAGCACCCTTAAGGGTGCCTATCTGATGCCGTACTTTTCTCTTAACCTTTTTACCTCCTGCCCGAACCACTTCGTGACTTCCCTCAGCTCCTTCTCTGCCGGATCCGTGTCGAGCCCGGGAGGATGTGGTGCATCCCTGTATTTCTCTTCCACTGCCTCCCGCTTCCGCGCTGCTTCTGCCTTCAGCTTTTCCCCTGCCTTTTCATAAGCCGCCCATGCCTTCTTGCCGTTTCTCCCTTTCATACCCAAAGCCATATCTCTCGGCGAGCCTCCTCACGTAGAAATCATACTCATCCGTCTCCGCATCCGCCTGCCCCCTCAGGACCATGTCCATGAAGGCGGCATAGTTCTCACCTTTGTATGCGTGTTCCAGAACGGACGGTTCTGCATACCTTGTCTCCGGCGTCCTCCGGAGCGTATATATGTATTCATCGTCCACCCCGACCAGCTGCGGCAGCTTATATTCCATAAATAACGATATGTCATCAAAGCTGAAGGAGAAATGGGTCTCCGTGACCGGATGGTTGTGCGTCACATATGCGCCAGCCAGTTCATCTCCCAGATCAGAATTCGGATATACTGATCCGCCAGTGCCCCGGCAATGGTACACGCTGCCGTTCCTCGTGATGCAGACCGCATTCTCCCTGACATTGTCACCCGCAATCTGTTCGGTGTACCTGCTTATCTTTGATTTTACCAGCCGGGTATCGTTAAAGTCAATCTGTTCAAGAAGTTTCTTTTCCTCATGTTCCGGGACACCGTCCGTACCGCCGGCCGCAGCTGACAGGCCTCTGTCCTTCACATACTTTTTCTTCCACTCATCAAACTTAGGACTGTCCTTCAGCGGATTCACACCCTCCCGGTCCCTGAATAAATCTATGCCAGTCTTTGGTACAGTTGTGCATTTACAGTTCGGATGCATCGGCGGCAGGTTCAGTCCCGGCTCCGCCCCGTCCACCGGAAAGTCATGGCCGTTCAGGGCCATGCAGTCGTCACAGCCGCCGCCAAGGAAGGTGTATTCCGCAATCCCCATCTCCCGGTAGGAGGCCAGCCTCCCCTGGTTGGAGAAGTAGCTGCTCTCCGTCCGGACAAGCCTCTCTGCAGCATAACGCCCTTTCCCCATGACGTCATTGATTTCATTTGCCATCTTCTGGACGCTGGAGCCCGTCATGAACCCCAGCGTCAGCTCCCTCTTGGCAAGTGCGGCAAGCTTGTCCGTGTTTTCCCATAGGGCCTGCGAGTAATTCTTTCCGGACCAGGGATGCTTCAGTATCCTCTGGAGCATCCTCACGTCCACCTTGGAGACATTGAAGCCGACACCGAGGACGCCCTGCACATCATAGCAGCCACGGTAGTAATTGGTCTTGAACATATCGCCCAGCAGGTCTGTCAGCTTCGTCTCCGTATCCTTGGACAGCGTTATCATGGTCTGGTAGACGGCTGCGAGCATCTGCTCCTTCCTGCTGATCCGTGATTTTGCGGCAAGCGTGTTCAGTTCCAGAAGCGTCCTGGAATCCCCTTCTGCATCCTTCAGGTACTCATCGATCCCTTTTCTCCACCGGCTGTACTCGCTGCCTGTCAGAAGTTTAGAAGCCTCCGCATCTGTCAGACCGTTCTCCGTGGCATATTTCTGGAACATCGCGTTGATCTCCGTCTCCATCTGCCATGCCGCCTCGTCAAAAAGGAACATGATCTCTTTCACGGAACGATCCGTTTTTTCAGCGTTTTCCAGAACCCTCTGCTTTGCACGCTCAATCCACTCGCTGCGTTCCCGCTGGTTCATCCGCTACCGCCCCCGTTCCGTCATCCGTCTCCTGAAAAGCCTTCGCGAAATTCCTGTAGACTCCGAATTCCTCCTTCTCCCTGCTCTTCTCTTCCTCCAGCTTCCTCAGCTCATCCTGGACATTCTCGACGCCCGGCATCAGCTGCAGCCGGGTCTCCCTCGAGAGGTCATTTGCCAGCATCGTTATGATCTGTGCCGTCTCCATGTCGTTCTGGGGGCGGTTCCTGCGGAACTTCGGGACAATGTCCCTGTAATCGTAGGCGTGTCCCATGACGTTCAGGATATTGGTGATCAGCTCGATCCTGCGCTGCAGCCCCTTCTTGAACTTCCGCTCCTTGATAGCGCACATCTGCTCCATCCCCCACAGCTTGTAGGAGATCGCCACCCCGGAGAGGTTGCCCCCGAAGGCCTCGTCGCACATATGGGGCACGTTGGCCATGGTGTGGATGTCCTCCTTCAGCCTGTCCTTGTAGTTCTCCAGAGCCGTGTCGTCCACCTGCTTAAGGAGCCAGCCCACGTCCCCTCCGTCCTCAAGGACGATCGCCCCTTTCTCCTTCATGTCCGCGATGTCCCCGCTGCTGACGTCCCCGAGCCTCATCACCTTCAGTATGGCGTCATCATTGTACTGGAAGTAGTTCGCCGTGTTGCTCTGCACCTTGTTGTACGCATCGATCTCCGTGATCACGCCCTCGAAGTCGCCGATCCTCTCCTCGTTGTTGACGTATTCCACGAAAGGAACGTCCTGCCAGTAGTGCTCCTCTGCCGCCTCGAGATCCAGACGTCCCCCGTCCACCGACCGGAACCGCATCACAAGGCGGGTGTCCCAGAACTCCACCTTCCGAACCACGCTTCCCCGCTTGTCCCTCGAGGTGACCGTGCGGATGAATGCGGCCGGCTCATGGAACCCGCCGTCCGTCCCGCAGATCATGATCCCGTCCCGCGCCGGGACCCTCGCGAGCCTGATCCTCGCGTCCTCGTCCAGGTAGAGCATCTCGAAGCAGCTCCCGCAGATGCTGCACTGTTTCTCCAGCTCCATGTTGTGGTCCTGCTCGTCGTTGTAGTCGAAGATGTCCTGTACCGCCTGCAGGTATTCGCCGTCACGGGAGTCGTAGACGACCGGCTCGCCCAGGAAGTAGCCGGTGGCGGTGTCCGTGATGTAGCGGGCCATGTTGTTGACCAGACGGTTGTTCGGGGCCGTGCTGTCCTTCTTCGTCTCGTTAAGGATCCTGTGCTTTCCGACATAATAGTCGTAGAGCAGGCCATATTTCATGTCCGTCGTGTTCGCTTCGATGATGTCCCGGATGTCCTTCTCTGTCAGGCTTTCAACGGAAGCCCTGTCCATATATATCACTGCCATGCCCTGCACCTCCTACAGCCCCAGAGATCCCCTGTCCAGGATCCGGAACTTCTTGGTCTTCTTCGCCAGCGTCCTGCATCCCTCCAGTGCGTCAGGCCCGTCATCGTGCGCCCCCATGGGGAAATGTTCCATCTGCTCCATCAGGCGTCTGTGCCGCCTGTTGAACTTGATGTAGTGGTTCTTCACGTCCGGCTGCATGGTCTGGATCCGCATCGTCTTGTCGCTGGTCTGCGGCACCTCCTCCACCGGCAGGTAGAGGCCCTCCCTCGCCGACGCCTTCGCCAGCTCCTCCTTCAGGAACCACTGGAACTGCACCGTCTCCGCCCCGAACTTCCTGTAGCCCCGCCCGAAGTCCCTGCGCAGCCACCGCTCCTTCTCCAGCACGTCGCCGATGATCCTGTCGGGGTGCCTGCGCTCGATGTCTGCGTCCATGACGTACATGTACCCGGACACCCTGTGCTTCGCCAGCGTGATGATGGCGGAGAAGTCGCTGTGCCTGCTCTTCCCAAGGGACGGATCCAGGAAGCCGAAGAAAAGGAAGTCCCTGTCCCGGAAGTCCACATCCGCCTCATTGTAGAACTCGAACCATTCAGGGCTGAAGATGCAGTCATCCGGGTTGACAGGCTCGTTCTGTTCCTCGGAGTTGAAGGATGCCTCACCTTCTGTCAGCCTCATGACCATCAGGTCATAATAGGACAGCTTCTCCTCCCACAGGACCTCCGTGCCTTCCAGCATCTTTTCCCGGTGCCTTTCAAAAAACTCTCTCGCGTCGGCCTCGTGGTTCCCGTTTGAAAGGTCTGTGTAGATCTCCTCCCATTCCTTCCATAGATCCTCTTCGCTGGAAAAAGAAATGACCGCCTTGTACTTGACGGCCCTGTAACCCGGATTGTTCAGGGTCTTTGCCAGAAGGCTGTCATAATGCAGCAGGGTCCCGATATAAATTATGTCAGTGTAATCATCGCCGGCTTTTGAGACAGCTTTCAGGAACCAGCTTTCAAGTTTCTTCCGCTGCTCCGGTGTCCGGACGTTCTCATCGTTTTCGATGTCATCCAGGACCAGAAGGTCCGGCCTCCAGTTCCGGTGCTTCCTGCCCCGGATCTTCTTTCCGGAGCCGATTGCCTCGACCTTGATATTGGTGCTGGTGACCAGCACGTTGCTCCGCCAGACTTTTCCGGCCAGACTTCCGAAATCCTCCCTCAGGGCCTCGTTCTCCTCGAGCTCCACCCTGATGTTGTCAAGGAACCCCTCCGCCTGCTCCGAGCTGTCGGATATGATGATCGGATAATGCTTGTACCCGTAGACAATGGCATGGATGCTGCCCTTGAAGGTAAGGCTCGTGGACTTTGCGTGTCCGCGGGGAGCCGCGACCACCCTTCTGCATCCCTGCATCCGGCTGATCCGCTTCACCTCCGCCGGCGTGGACGGGTTCGCCCCCTTCAGGACCCCCTGCTGCCATATATTGTCCAGCTCCCGGTGGAACTCCGGGGACGGCCGGGAGAAATAGTGCGGGAAGTACGCCCTGCCGAAGAACTCCATGTCGACGGCACCCAGCCTCTGGCGGATGCCGCCCCTCCCCGTGAGCGGTGCCCCGGCTTCATAGTCCTTCAGGATCTGCACACGTGCAGGGGAGCCGTCTTTTTTAAGGAAGGTGTTCAAAAGGCTTTTCAGGTCGCCCATGACCATCCCGGCGTCACCGCATGAAGCCCTGCCTTCAGCCTCCGCCATCGCCCCGATCAGTACGCTTATGCTGCCCTTTCTGCCGGTCCGCATATCCACCGCCTGCCTTTCTGTATGGTTTCAGGGCCCGTGTCTGCCCCGTATCCCGCTTCTGCGCATCCCATGGTCAGTTCCCCTGCCACGCCCGCTCGAACGGTTTTGAACGGGCTCTGCGCTGTTTTGAACGGCACCGACAGGGCACGCAGAAAGGGACCGGCAGGGGACGCCCCGCATGGCCGGGCTTCGCCACCCCGCCAGCGGCGTTCCGCTGCCCAGTCCCCTCCTGATATGTCCGCCGTCCTCCTGCGCCGGGACGAATCAACCGCGCGCCTTCAGTCGGCTTCTTCCGATGTCTGTGCCGCAGCTTCTTCCGGAGCTGCGCTGTCCGCATCTTCCGGCCCCGCAGGGCCGTCCTCCAGCTCGATGCCCAGCTGGATCTCTTTTTTCTCTCCGCATACCGTGACCTCGAGGGTCGCCCTCCTGCCCCGCCTATCATACCTGACGACGCGGCTCCCGAGCCTCTCGAGCACGCCGCTCACCACCTTCAGGCCGCCTCCCCCGTCCGCCCTGACAACTGTCGGCTGGACAGGCTCATTGTCCCTGCCCGCCAGCAGCATGATCCACTCTGCCTCCAGATGGGACAGTCTGGAAGGGGGCCCGTCGCCGAGGAAACGGATGACTCCCGGCAGCCTCCTGACCCTATAGTAAGTATCTGCATCATAGACTATGTCCAGGAACACATAGCCGCTGAACAGGACATATTCTTTCCGGGTCCATGCGCCCCCGCTCCGGACCGGCCGGCTCTCTCTCGGGACGAGGGCCCTGGTCCCCTGCTTCCGCAGCCCTTCTGCGACCTCTGTCTCCTTTCCGGTCACCACCTGAATGACGTACCACATCGCCCTATCCCTCCAGTCCTTCCGCCTTCTTCCTGTCGAGGTATGCGCTCACCTGCCTGTACAGCCCCGGGTTCTCCTTCGCCATGGCCTCGAACACAAGGCCCTTGACTGCTTCCAGCCCTGCTTCATAGCTGCCCCGGCTCTGCACCTCGATCCGCTTCTTGTATGCCGCCGCACGGATGAGGCCGTTCGTCTCCCTGATCAGCTTCTCGACGGGGACCTCCCTCATCTGCTCCTCGTCCACGTTCGTCAGGGCGTTCATGACATGGTGGCTGGCGAGGCGGATCAGCGCCTCCGACGTGTCCAGGTCCGGGTAGCGGCCCATCTCGTCCATCAGCAGGGAGAAGTTGCTCTGGGCCACGCTGATCATCTCCACGGTGGCCAGGTACTTCTTGGCATATGTACAGACGGCCATCTGGGACATCTCCTCGCCGTTCTCCCTCAGGTATGCGACGATCTCCCTGTAAGTGCATCCGGTCAGGAGCATCTGCTCCACGGTGTCCTTCAGCTCCGGCGGCAGCCGGTCCACCTTTCCAGTGCGGCGGCGTCTTTCCTGCTCCACACTCATCAGAGGCTTACCATGTTATCAGAGACCCCTCCGCCAAGGAGCCTGATCCCTTTTCCTGTCACTCTTGCCTCCAGCGTCTGGTACTCGCTATCGGAAAGCTTCGCACTTTCATGAGTGTCAATATCCCTCAAGTGAATATAGCCTTCGTCAGCAAGAAAGTTGACGCTGTCAATGAATTCCTGCTTCTCGATTCCCTCATACCTTACCCCCTGCTCCACGCTCCGCAGAGCGTTGTATTTGTGTCTCAGCAGGTTGATAGTCATCAACACCCTCCCATTGTTCACCTTGAAATTACCGGCTCGAAGCCTTCTCATTTCCGCATCCTTGTCCATAGCTTCAACCTCCATTCCCTTGTCTGTCTATCATTCTCTCTTGTAGCCAATCCAGCTTTCGGTCAATCTTGCTGATCTCCCGGATGAAGTCGTCCTTAGTCAGGCATTCCGCCCTGATGTGCTTTATATCTTCACGGCACTCATCAAAATCCTTCGAGTGTACCTCCTTAGGCGTATAGCTGTCCTTGATCTCCCTGATATCTTTTTTACTGCTGGCATACATGCCGGCTTTTTTAACCAGTCCCAGAA
>CANOFQ010000034.1 GCA_947565325.1 uncultured bacterium | reverse complement strand
ACGAAGCTGTGCAAATTCCTGTCCCATAAACAAACAAGATCATCTTAGGATATTTCACCTTGTCTACCTCCGAAGCGCCATACATTTACATCCACACCTTCGCTGCTCATACAACGCTCTCTGCAGACATCATATCATGTTTCCTGCACCCTTTCAATACGATCCTGACCCACTAAGGAGCTGTTCATAAAAACAAAAGCAGTAATACTTGTAATTGCAGAAAGGAAGTCCGGATCCACAGTGTCTCTTTCCGCAAGAGAGATGGCGGGGATCCGGGAAGCATGTAGCGCAGCACCCCGATTCACCGCCCGCCGCCAAAATCCCAGACTCCCTTCAGTATGCCCTCAGTCGTTTTCATATTCTTCCAGATATTCCCGGTAATCCGACTCGCAGGCAAAGAGAATGTATCTGCCGTCCACCAGTCCCATGTAGCCTTCCGCCGTATGATATCCTTTCATAAAAATTACCTCCTGTCTCAGATTCAGTTTAATTGCTGTTCTGAAATAGAAGGTAACATATTTTGAGTGTCATAAAACTCTCTCAAAACCCTATCAGAGCAAAATTCATCTTACCCGGCAGCACCATTTCTACTGCGCTGTGCTATTTCTGCTGCACTATTTCTACCGTGTTACACTATTTCTACCGTGCTGCACTATTTCTACCGTGCTGCGCCAACTTCTCCCAAAAACCCTTTCATCTCCCCTAAAAGCTCCTCGGTCCTGCCCATCAGAAGCTCTGCGTCCGTCTCTATCAGCCCCGTCCTCTTATACTTATAGGTGAAAAACGCCTTCCCGTAGGAGGTAAAGGCCAGATCCCTCCCGTGCTTCTTCAGCAGGTCGGGAATCCCTGCGGGGTTCAGGGCCGCATTGGGATGAAAGGTGAACAATATCCTTTCGTTCTTGCCTTTGATCTCCGTCATGTACAGCTTGTGGGCCGCCACCCGGATCAGGGCGATGCGCAGCAGATTGTCCACGGACTTGGGAATCTCCCCGAAACGATCCAGCAGCTCATCCTTCATGTCGTCCCGCTCCTTCACGCTTTCGATGCCTGCGATCCTTTTGTAGATATCCAGCTTCTGTACCTCGTTCACGATATAGGATGGCGGAATGAACGCATCCACGTCCAGATCGATGAGGGTGGGAAAATCCTCCGCAACCTTCACGCCCTTCAGGGTCTGCACCGCCTCGTTAAGCATCTTGCAGTACAGATCATAGCCCACCGCCTCCATATGCCCGTGCTGGCGTACCCCCAGCAGGTTTCCGGCCCCCCGGATCTCCAGATCCCGCATGGCGATCTTGAAGCCGCTGCCAAGATCCGTGAACTCTCTTATGGCCTCCAGCCTTTTTTCCGCCACCTCCTTGAGCACCTTGTCCCTCTTGTACATGAGGAAGGCGTAGGCAGTCCTGTTGGAGCGCCCCACCCGCCCCCGCAGCTGGTAGAGCTGGGACAGCCCCATATTGTCCGAATCGTGGATGATCATGGTATTCACGTTGGAAATATCCAGTCCCGTCTCTATGATGGTGGTGGACACCAGCACGTCAATTTCCCCGTTGATGAAATCCAGCATGATTTTCTCCAGCTCATGCTCCTTCATCTGGCCGTGGGCATAGGCCACCGCCGCCTCCGGCACCAGCGCAGCCACCTGAGCCGTCACGTCCCCTATGGTATTCACCCTATTGTACACATAATAGACCTGACCGCCTCTGGCCAGCTCTCTGGATATGGCCTCCCGCACCATCTCCTCGTTGTACTCGCAGACGAAGGTCTGTATGGGCAGCCTGTCTTCCGGAGCCTCCTCCAGCACGCTCATGTCCCGGATTCCTATGAGGCTCATGTGCAGCGTCCTTGGAATGGGCGTGGCCGTCAGGGTCAGCACGTCCACGTTCTTCTTCAGCCTCTTGATCTTCTCCTTGTGGGCCACGCCGAAGCGCTGCTCCTCGTCGATGATCAGAAGTCCCAGATCCTTGAACTTCACGTCCTCCGACAGAACCCTGTGGGTGCCGATGACAATGTCCACCAGACCCTTCTGCAGATCCGCCAAGGTCTTTTTGATCTCTCCGGGCGTCCGGAAGCGGCTCATGAGATCCACCCTCACGGGAAAGTCCTTCATCCGCTGGAGGAAGGTGGTGTAATGCTGCTGGGCCAGAATGGTGGTAGGCACCAGATACACCACCTGCTTGCCCTCCTGCACCGCCTTGAAGGCCGCCCGTATGGCGATCTCCGTCTTGCCGTAGCCCACGTCACCGCAGATCAGGCGGTCCATGACCTTGCCGCTCTCCATGTCCGCCTTGGTGTCCGCAATGGCCGCCAGCTGATCCTCCGTCTCCTCGAAGGGAAACATCTCCTCGAACTCCTTCTGCCAGACCGTGTCCTTCTCGAACCGGTAACCCTGGCTCTGCTGGCGCAGGGCGTACAGCTCCACCAGATCGCTTGCCACCTGACTGACCGCCCCCCTGACCTTGGTCTTGGTGCGCTCCCACTCCTTGGTGCCCAGCCGGTTCAGCTTCGGAGCTTTGGCATCGGCGGAAGCGTACTTCTGGATCACATCGAGACCGGTGGCCAGCACATACAGATTGCCGCCCTCCCTGTATTCTATCTTGATGTAGTCCTTGACCACCCCCTCCATCTCCACCTTTTCGATTCCCCTATAGATGCCAAGGCCGTGGGTCTCATGAACCACGTAGTCCCCCACCTTCAGCTCGTTGAAATCCTTGATCTTCTGGCCCTGATAGAGCTTCCTGCCCTTTTTCTTCTTTTTTTCCGCCCCGAAAATGTCCGTCTCCGACAGCACCACGAACTTCAGCATGGGATATTCAAAGCCCTTGTTTACATGTCCATAATATGTCAAGACCTCCCCGGCCTGTACCTCCCGCAGGGGATCCTCGGTATAGACCGCCGCAAGCTCCTGATCCCGCAGATCCTCCGCCAGACGCTTTGCTCTGGTCCGGGAACCGGACAATAGCAGCACCCTGTAGCCGTTTCTCTTGAATCTGGCCAGATCCTTCACCAGAGCCTCGAAGCTGTTGTTGTAGGGAGCCACGTTTCTTGCCGCCAAGTCGATTTTCCGGTCCGCCTTGAAGTAGCCTTTAGACTCCATGGCGGAAAGGGTCACCAGACTGCAGTTCATGAGCCTTGCCGCCACCTGCTCCCCGCTGTAGAGCACGTCCATCTGGCCGGGCAGCACATAGCCCTTCTTCGCCCTCTGCTCCATGCTCTCCCGAAACTCCGCCTCCACGGCCCGGGCCTGCTCCTTAACCCGGGCGGGCTCCTCCACGAAGAACACCGGGCGGAAGGCGGCGCCTCCCGCCTCCCCTGCCCTGACCAGAAGCTCCGGCAGCGTCAGGGTCTCCTGATAAAAGTACCGGATATATCCCTCCAGATTCACCTTGTTCCGGAATTCCAAAAGCTGCTCCTTCAGCTCCTTTACCTGCGATGCGATACGGTGGGCCTCCTCCGTCAAAAAGGCGTCCCGGAACAGCTTCGCCTGTCTCGCCCCTTCCTCCTCCAGACGCTTGAGGCCCTTCCAGATCCGTTCCTCTTCCAGCACGAACTCCGTTGCGGGAAACACGGACACGCTCTCAAGCTTCTCTATGGAACGCTGACTCAGCACGTCAAAGCTGCGTATGGATTCCACCTCGTCCCCCCACAGCTCTATGCGGTAAGGATTCTCCTCCGTCAGGTCGAAGATGTCGATGATGCCTCCCCGGACGGAAAACTGGCCCGGACTCTCCACCTGATAGCTCTTCTCATAGCCCATGTCCACCAGCCTGCGGCAAAGCTGCGCCTCCTGCAGGGACACCCCCAGATTGATCTCGACAATATCCTTTTTCATGTCCCACATCACCTGCGGGGCCATCAGGGCCGCATAGGTGGTGACGATGGTCACGGGTTTTTTCTCCATCAGTCTCCGCAGCACCTTCACCCGCTCCCTGACCAGCTGGTTTCCGTGGATGTCCGCCTGAAAGAAGATCAGGTCCTTGGCCGGGTACAGCATGACGTTTCTGTCGTAGAATCTGTATTCCTCCAGAATCTCTCTGGCCTTTAAGTCGCTGTAGGTGACGATGACCTTCATCCGAAAGCCGTCTCCCAGCCCATAGACCATGTGCAGCTTTTGGGAGTCCACGCAGCCCGTGACGGCCGTGACCCGCATCTGTTCTCCCAAGGTCCTGTCCATGTTCTTCCTCAGCTCCGCCCTGATGTCCCCGTATTCCGCCAGCTCCTTAAGCGGCGCCAACAATGCCTGCATATCCGCCTCCTATTATAGTTCCCTTTATTCCAGTTCCCTTTATTCCAGTTCCGTCTCTTCATTCCAGCGCCCTTTTCTGGGAAGGCTTTTCGGCCGCTTGGAGATGCGTCCGCAAATCCTTCCGGGCGCTTCTATTCCGAGACTGCTTTTATTCCAGCGCCCTTTTCCGGGAAGGCTTTTCCTTCTCTCCCCTACGACAATAGGCCTTGTATTTTCCCATATGGTCAAATACAAGGCTGCCTCTCCTTCGCATCGTCAGGGCTCTGCGCCTTCCGCATCCCTTCTTTTTATGCCGTTGTAGCGGTTCATGGCCGCATCCGGGCCCTCGGCCATGATTATCCGCACCGCATCCGCCGCAAGGTCTATTGCCTCGTCCACGGCCTGTCTGTCCTTGGGGGAAAAGCGGCCCAGCACATAGTCCACCAGATCCCGGCCTCTGGGCTTCTCCCCCACGCCCACCTTCACCCGCAGGAAGCCGTCATGGCCCACGTTGGCAATGATGTTCTTCAGCCCGTTGTGGCCCCCGGCGCTGCCCTTCTTGCGGATGCGCAGCTGCCCCGGCTCCAGACTGATATCGTCCGAGATCACGATCAGCTCAGTGGCCGCATCCGCCTTGTAATAGCCCAGAAGCTCCCTGACACTCTCCCCGCTCAGGTTCATGAAGGTCTGGGGCTTGGCCAGAATGCATTTGCAGCCCGATACGACCCCCTTGCCTATGACGGCCTTGTGCTTTTTCTCCAGCACCCCGATGTTCTCCTTCGCCGCCAGTCTGTCTATCACGTCAAACCCAACGTTGTGTCTGGTGCCTGCGTACTCCCTGCCGGGATTTCCCAGCCCAACAATAATATACATTTCCTTTTCCGTCCATATCCCGTCAAGCTCCGGCCCCGAAATTCTCCAAAACCCGGGGCTCCTTTTTCATGCGTCAACATCATACCATAAACCCGCTCCCATGGCAAGGCCTTCGCAGCCGGCGGATTCGTCCGATGCCGTATCGCAGCCTGACAGATTATTCTGCATCGATGAAAGGCTGCGGAAGTATCACCTCCGCAGCCTTTCTGCCGCTTTCACTGCTGTCAGGCACCAAGATGCCATCCTTCTTAAAGCTGTTCGTTAGCCGTCTTCCGAATTACATCCGAAAATCACCGACAAAATAGCATGACCTGCTTTTCCTTACAAGCGTATTTTGACTATTTACCCGCATTTTTTACTTTTTCTTTTAACCTTCTTTCATGATTAGAGGATAGCCCCAACAAGCTTAGTGTACAGATTCACATACCAAGATATTCCAGAATCTCCCCCTGCGTCCTGAGCTGCCTGCAGCGGGCCGCCAGCGCCTTCGCCTCCTCCAGAGTCACCTTGGCCAGCGCCGCCTTCACCCCTGCCAGACAGCCGGGGCTCATGCTGAGCCTTCTGGCTCCCAGCCCTGTCAGCAGGACCGCCCCCCGGGGGCTGCCCGCCATCTCCCCGCACACACAGACGGGCCTGTTTTGCTCCCCGAAGGCAGCAAAGACTCCCTCCAGAAGCCGCAGCATAGCCGGGGAATAGCTCTGATAATAGGCCGCAGCCTTCGGATTCGTTCGGTCGGCGGCGCAGACATACTGGGTCAGGTCATTGGTGCCGATGCCGGCGAAATCCACCTCCGCCGCAGCCAGATCCGCCGCCAGCGCCATGGAGGGAACCTCCACCATGATGCCCAGCCGGATATGGGCATCATAAGAAAGCCTTCTTCGGTCCAGCTGCCCCATGGCCTCCCTCACATAGGACTTTGCCAGACGGATGTCCTCCATGCTTCCCACCATGGGAAACAGCAGCTCCATGTGACCGTAGGCCGAGGCCCGCAGAGCGGCCCGCAGCTGGGTCAGGAACAGCTCCGGCCTCTCAAGGCACAGCCGCAGGCCCCTGCTGCCCAGAAAAGGGTTCTCCTCCTTGGGCAGGGGCATATAGGGCAGCGTCTTGTCCCCTCCGATGTCCAGCGTCCGAAGGGTGACGGACTTCCCCCCCGCCCTTAACAGCGCCCTCCTGTATGCCTGAAACTGCTCCTCCTCCGAGGGCGGAGCAGAATTTTCCATATATAGGAGCTCCGTGCGGAGCAGCCCCACAAAATCATAATAATCATTCGGCACGTCCCACTGGCAGGAGCTCACATTGATGCCCATCCCGACGGCGGCTCCGTCCCTGGTGGCTCCCGGCCGGGCCAGATACCGCTCCTCCCTCCTGCGCCTTTCGGAAAGTGCCCCCTGCCGCCTTCGGTATATGCCGATCTCTTCCTCCAGAGGCTCCACGATCACCTCGCCCTTTTCTGCGTCCAGCGCCACCAGCGCTCCATGAGGAATCCTCTCCAGAGCCGCCGCCACCCCCGCTACTGCCGGAATTCCGAAGCTCCTTGCCAGAATGGCCGAGTGGGAGCTGCTGCCCCCGGCCTGTGTGATAATGCCCTGCACATGGGTTCTGTCCAGAGCCGCCGTGTCGCTGGGCAGCAGATCCTTTGCTACCAGAATCACGCCTTTCTCCAGCCCGGAAAGGGTTCGCTCCTCCCGCCCCTGACAGATGCGGATGAGACGCTTTTCCACGTCCCGGATATCTGCGCTCCGGGCAGCCACCAGCGGATCCTCCGCCCCGGCCAGCCGCCCGGCCGCCTCCCCGAACACCTTCTCCACGGCAGCCTCCGGCTCCAGACGCTCCTCCCGGACCAGGGCCTCCATCGGAAGCAGCAGCCCCTCATCCTCCAGAATCCCCATCTGCGCCCGGAAGATATCCCCCTGCTCCCTGCCGTCCGGCCCCGGCGCCTCCGCCAGTCCGGCAAGTTCCTCCCCTGCCCGGCACAGAGCCCGGCGAAGGGCCTCCAGCTTCTCCTCTTCTTCTCCCGCCCCGAAACGTTCCCGGCGCACCTCCAGTTCCCGATTGTCATATCGATAGGCCTGCCCCATAGCGATTCCCTCCGAAACCGGGATCCCCGCCAGCACGAGCCTCCTTCTTCCTTTCTCTCTCTCCGTCATACTCCCCCACTCTTGTCCCCTCCCGCAGCCTGATCTCCCGCCTGCGAAGCAAATGCAGAAAATCTTACAGCCTTTGCCAGTGACAACCATAGGACACTGAAAAGCAGACCTGCGGAATGCCGCCCAAGCGACAGCAATCAGAAAATGCCACGGCTCCCATAAGCCATGGCATTTCCATAACCACAACATTCTAAAGCTGATCTGTCAGCCATCTAAGCTTATTCCCCCTCCGGTTCCTGCAGTGCCCTTTCGTAGCTCTCCAGAATGGCCCTCTGGATCGTCTCTCTCGTCTGCGAGTTGATGGGATGCACGATATCCCTGTACTCGCCGTCGGAAGCCTTCTTGCTGGGCATTGCGATAAACAGGCCCTTGTCTCCTTCGATTATCTTGATGTCATGTACCACGAATTCATCATCTAATGTAATGGACACAACTGCCTTCATCTTGCTGTCCTTAGAAATTTTGCGTACGCGAACATCAGTAACCTGCATCTTGTACCTCCCTATCCGGAAACCCTTGTAAGAAGCCATGCCAGACAGGACGTCTGCCCATGCCGCCGCATGGCCGGACTGTAGCTACACCATATATCTCTCATTGCGTTCCACTACGACTCGAATACGCCCCTCCTCTCCCACATAGCGAGAATTGGCCCGGAGCGTCCCCCGGCTCTCCACGATACAGTTCTCGATATATGTGTTGTCGCCGATATAAACATCGTTCAGGATGATGGAATTCTTAATCACACAATTGTTTCCGATGTAGCTTTTCTTGAAGATCACGGAGTTCTCCACCGTGCCGTTGACGATGCAGCCGCTGGAGATCAGGCTGTTCCTGACACTGACGCCCACGTTGTACTTCGCAGGGGCCAGATCGTCCACCTTGGAATAGATGTCCGGATGCTGCTTAAAGAAGTAATTCCGCACCTCCGGCTTCAGGAAGTCCATGTTTGCATCGTAATAGTCCTCCACAGAAGCGATGTTCCTCCAGTAATCCCTCATTTTGTATCCGTAGATCCGCCGGATATCCTTGTACCGGATCAGGATATCCCGGACAAAATCATATCTGTCATCCTCTGCGCATTTCTCGATCAGCTCTATCAGCTGGCGGCGGCGCAGGAGATAGATGCCGCAGGAGATCGTAGAGGACTTCGCCCTCAGGGGCTTCTCCTCATACTCCCGGATGCGCCCGTCCTCGTCCATGGAGACGGTGCCGAAGCGCTCCACGTCCGTATCCTCCCCCATGTCCTTGCACACTACCGTAATATCCGCCTTCTTCTCGATGTGATATTCCAGCACCCGGCCGAAATCCATCTTGTATACCCCGTCCCCCGAGGAGATCACCACATAAGGCTCATGGCTGCTCTTCAGAAAGGCCAGGTTCTGGTAGATGGCATCCGCCGTCCCCCTGTACCAGTTGCTGTTCTCCGCCGTCACAGTGGGCGTGAGCACGAACAGCCCTCCCTGCTTGCGCCCGAAGTCCCACCATTTGGAGGAGCTGAGATGCTCGTTCAGGCTTCTGGCATTATACTGGGTGAATACCGCCACCTTCTGGATATGGGAATTCGCCATATTGCTCAGCGTGAAGTCAATGCTCCGGTAGCTCCCTGCGATGGGCATGGCGCACACTGCCCTTTTCCGGGACAGCTCCTGCATCCTGCGGTTGTTTCCTCCTGCCAAAATGATTCCGATGGCCCTCACTGCTAATCACCTGCCTTAATCAATGTCCCGCCGCTTCCGAGGCAGAAATTCTCATAGTCCGCTCCCGTGGTTATGCCGAAAACCACAGCATTCTTCCCAACAGATATGCCGTTGGGTATGACGCTCCTCTCCCCCACGGTGACGATCCCATGGTTATAGATGTGGGGGGCGGTATCGTTTGGCGCCTCCCCGCCCACTCCCAGTCGCACATGGTTGCCGATACGCACCTCCTCCGCCACGATGGCCTTGTACAGCTCGCAGTCGTTCCCGATCTGGGTCCGGTTCATAATGATGGAATCCCGGATCACCGTATTCCTGCCGATGGTGACGCCGCAGCCTATGACGGAATGGTATACCTTTCCGTAGATATCCGTACCCTCCCCGATGATACTGCGTTCCACAACACTGTCTTCAGAAAAATACTGGGGCGGCTGGATCTCGCTCTTGGTGAACACCTTCCAGTACTCCTCATACAGGTTGAATTCCGGCACAATGTCAATGAGCTCCATGTTCGCCTGCCAGTAGGAATCCAGCGTCCCCACATCCTTCCAGTACCCCGTGAACTCGTAGGTGTACATGGGGGCGCCCTTTCCGTGGCAGTAGGGAATCACATGCTTTCCGAAATCAAGGGCCGGCTGGTCGGCCATCTCCACGAGAGCCTTCTTCAGAGTCTTCCAGTTAAAGATATAGATGCCCATGCTGGCCAGATTGCTCCTCGGGAACTCCGGCTTCTCCTCGAATTCCGTGATCCTTCCCTTTTCGTTGGCGATCATGATGCCGAATCTGTGGGCCTCCTCCATGGGAACGGGCATCACTGCGATGGTGACTGCGGCGCCGTTTGCCTTGTGGGCGTCCAGCATAAGCTCATAGTCCATCTTGTAGACGTGGTCCCCGGAAAGGATCAGCACATACTCCGGATGAAAGCTTTCCATATATTCCAGGTTCTGGTACACCGCATTGGCCGTGCCCGTATACCATTCGCTGTTCGTGCTTTTCTCATAGGGCGGCAGCACCGTCACCCCGCCGATGTTCCGGTCCAGATCCCACGGAATGCCGATGCCGATGTGGGTGTTCAGCCGCAGGGGCTGGTACTGGGTCAGCACGCCCACCGTGTCCACACCGGAATTGATGCAGTTGGACAGAGGAAAATCGATGATGCGGTATTTCCCTCCGAATGCCACGGCAGGCTTCGCCATCTTGGCGGTAAGCACCCCCAGCCGGCTGCCCTGCCCGCCTGCCAGCAGCATGGCGATCATTTCTTTCTTTATCATGAACATCACCTCTGTCAGAGCTTCGGTCAAGCAGTTTTTACGTGTCAACATTGTAGCATATTTTTTGCGGAAAGGGAACATTTTCAGACATTTTAACATGAAATTTACATATTCCACAGTTTGCCCATTATTTTTTGTCTATTTATACCAATGTCTGTCAGGAAAAACATACAATATATAATAATTTCCGGGGAGAAACATCGGGCAGAATGATCGGCCGGTCTTGTCCGAAAGCAATGAACGCATTTTTCATTTGTCTTTTACGGTGATTACGCTTATAATATATGGCATAAACCCTCTATGCGGCAGGTATACTATTATGAGGGAGCTCCCTGCTGCCCGGCACTCTGCACCGGAGGCCCGCAGGCATCCGCTCCCCGCCCCACGGTGCGAAACGCTGTCCGGCATGGAAGAAAAAAGCAAAAAGGAAGTGCATGCATATGTATCAGATCGACTTTTCCCATCCCTCCTCCATCTATTTCTCAGGCATCGGCGGCATCAGCATGTCTGCCCTCGCCCAGCTGCTGGCGGACGCAGGCTTTTCGGTGTCCGGCTCCGACAGGGCCCGCAGCGCCCAGACCGAATCGCTGGAGGCAAAGGGGATTACCGTATTTTACGGGCAGCGGGCAGAAAACATCACCGGCTCCATCGGCTGTGTGGTCTTTACCGCCGCCATCCATCCCGACAATCCGGAGTACGTGGCCGCTCACGAAAGGCAGATCCCCTGCCTTACCAGAGGCCAGCTCATGGGCCAGATCATGAAGCATTACCGGATGCCCATCGGCATCAGCGGCACCCACGGAAAGACCACCACCACCTCCATGGTCAGCGAGATCCTGATGAAGGCAGACCTGGACCCCACCCTCCTCATCGGCGGCAGCCTGAACGCCATCGGCGGCAACCTGCGGATCGGCAGATCCGGGTACTTCGTGACGGAGGCCTGTGAATATACCAACAGCTTCTTAAACTTCTCCCCCAGAATCGGCGTGATACTGAACATCGAGGAGGACCATTTGGATTTCTTTCAGGATCTGGCGGACATCCGCCGCTCCTTCCGGAAATATGCGCAGCTGCTTCCAGAGGACGGATGCCTGATCATCAACAGCGGGATTCCCAAGCTCCATGAGATCACGGAGGGCCTGCGCTGCGCCGTCGTCACCTTCGGCATGAATCCGGAGGCGGATTTTCATCCCTCCCGGATCAGCTACGACGAA
This sequence comes from uncultured bacterium, assembly GCA_947565325.1. Lineage (GTDB taxonomy): Bacteria > Bacillota > Clostridia > Lachnospirales > Lachnospiraceae > Acetatifactor. Next base: position 6,234 of record CANOFQ010000034.1, on the reverse strand, counting down.
TTCGCCCGTCCCAGCTTCCTCCTGCACGGCCCGAACGGCCTCCAGAGCCCCGTCTCCCTGCAGGTTCCCGGCGAGCACAATCTCTGCAACGCCCTTGCGGCAGCGGCAGTGGCAGACAGACTGGACATCCCGGCAGAGACAGTCGCTCAGGCTCTTCACGATTATACCTGTACCAACCGCCGCTTCGAGTACAAGGGTACCATAGGCGGCGTCACGGTCATCGACGACTATGCCCATCACCCCACGGAGATCACCGCCACCTTAAGGACTGCCGCAAGGTATCCCCACAAGACCCTGTGGTGCGTCTTCCAGCCCCATACCTATACCAGAACCAAGGCCTTCCTGAAGGAATTTGCCGCCGCTCTGGCACTGGCGGACAAGGTGGTGCTGACGGACATTTACCCCGCCAGAGAGACGGATACCCTGGGCATCAGCTCGGAGACCCTCCAGCGGGAGATACAGGCTCTGGGACATGAATGCTACTACTTTCCAACCTTCGACGAGGCGGAAAATTTTTTACTGGAAAATTGCATAAACGGTGACCTGTTGATAACCATGGGGGCCGGAGACGTACTGAAAATCGGCGAAAGCCTGCTGGGCAGATAATTTTCCACATTATCCACAGTGTATGCAAAAGAATGGTTCCATGGGGCTGTGGATATCCCGGCTCAGACTTGTGGAAAACCCTTCCTCTGTCAGCCTCATGATTAAGCGGTTTCCGTAAAGCTGTCCACATTATCCACAGTTTCCACATTTAGACGGCGTTTTGGGTGCTCTGACGTTTTAGGGAAATTGTCTATTTCCTTTTCAAAAACCTTGTGCTATACTTTTTCTACTGTGAAAAAACTGTGAAAAAAAGGAAAGGTTCATGAATCACCCTGCCGTCTGCGCAGGAGGGGCATGAACGGTTCCTGACCATCAGCACGCAACCCTGCGCAGGCACCCCCGGCATGGGCAGGATCAGAAAGGAAAGTGTCGGCAATGTCCCGTTTGACGATCTATCAGGATAATTACACGGATACCACCATCGTACCCAACCTTTTTATCGATGCCTATATGAAGGAGGCAAACGATGCGCAGATCAAGGTCTACCTTTATCTGCTCCGCATGATGAACGCCCGTCAGGCTACAAGTATATCTGACATTGCGGACAAGTTCAACCATACGGAGAAGGACATTGTCCGTGCCCTGAAATACTGGGAAAAGCAGCGGCTGCTGGATCTGGATTACGACAGCGGGAAAAATCTGGTGGGGATCCATATATGCGATCTGTGCGGAGGCGGCAGGGAAAAGGCGGCCCCGGACGGGGAGGCAGAGTCCTCTTTCATACCTATGCCCGTGGCTCCCGTCCCCATGCCTGCGGCTTCCATGGTTCTGTCCATGGCCCCGGCCCCTTCGGAGGCCCCGGCGCAGGAGGTGTTTCCCATGGCGGCTCCGGAGATTCCAGCCGGCTCCCCTGCGGCAGCGGCCCAGACCCCTTCTCCCTACGAGAAGCCCGTCTACTCCGCCGACCAGCTCCGGGAATTCAAGAGCCGTCAGGACACGGCCCAGCTGCTGTCCATCGCAGAGTCCTACATCGGAAAGCCTCTGACGCCATCCGAGATAAAGACCATCCTCTATTTCACGGATGTGCTGCGCTTTTCGGACGACCTGATCGACTATCTGATCCAGTACTGTGTGGACAGAGGAAAAAAGGATTTCAAATACATAGAAAAAGTAGCCGTGAACTGGGCCGAGAACGGCATCACCACCCCCAAGCAGGCCCAGAGGGCGTCCTCCCGCTATGACAAGAACGTCTACACCATCATGAACGGCCTCGGCAAGGATTCCTCGCCCACCGTGAAGGAAATGGAGTTCATCACCCGCTGGATCAAGGATTATGGCTTCTCCACCGACATCATCCTCGAGGCCTGCCAGCGCACCGTCCTCGCCACGGACAAGCACCGTTTCGAGTATGCGGAGGGGATCCTGAGCAGCTGGAAGCGTCAGAACGTACACCACAAAACTGACATTCTCAAGATCGACACCATGTACCAGCAGCGCCGGAAGTCCGCCCCGAGGCAGACTGCCAACCGCTTCAACCAGTTTGCCCAGAACGCCTATGACTTCGACGCACTGGAGCAGGAGCTGCTGAGCAACTAAAGCAGCGGCGGTCCTGCCGCCTGCGGACACGGCACAGTGCCGGCCATCTCCGCCGACTTGGCTTATGGCCCGCGGGAACAGCGGACAAGCAGGCCGGGAAGCCGAAGCCGTACAGCTGAGCGGACAGGCAGACGGCAGGCCATCATGGCCAATATGGCATCATCATAAGGAGAACAGAAGTGGCCTTAACCAATTCTCAGTACGAAACCATCATAAAAGGATACGAGCGCACACGGGACATGCACCGGGCCATGGAAAGAGCCAGGCAGGAGGAGGTCTACGAGGCCATCCCTGAATATCGCCGGCTTGCAGAGTCTGTCAGCACCCTCTCCGTGGCCAGCGCCCGCCGTATGCTGGAGGGCGACGATCAGGCCCCGGCCAGGCTGCACGAACAGCTGGCGGAAATATCCGCCCGCCAGAGGCAGCTGCTTGCCCGGAACGGCTTCCCTGCGGATTATCTGGAGCCTGTTTATGACTGTGCCGACTGCCGGGACACGGGCTATATCGTCAGAGAGGACGGCTTCCGGCAGAAATGCCGGTGCTTCCGCCAGCAGGAGATCTCCCTGCTCTATGCCCAGTCCAACATTCAGGACCAGATCTGCCGGGAGAATTTCTCCACCCTCTCCTACGACTATTATCAGGGGGAGGATCTGCGGCGGTTTCAGGCAGCTGAGAAGATCTGCAGGGAATTTGTACAGTGCTTCGGGGAGGTTGGCCAGAATCTGTTTTTCTACGGCACAGTGGGCACGGGGAAGAGCTTTCTCTCCGGCTGCATTGCGCAGGAACTGCTCCAGCAGGGCCATGCAGTGCTCTATTTCAGTGCGCCGGGACTCTTTGACACACTGGCCCGGTTCTCCTTTGACGGAAGGTCGAAGGAGGCCCTCCACGCCTTATATGAGGATATTTATAGCTGTGACCTGCTGATCATCGACGACCTTGGCACGGAGGTCACCAACAGCTTCGTGACTTCCCAGCTGTTCTCATGTCTGAACGAGCGGTGCCTGCGCAGCAGATCCACCCTGATTTCCACCAACCTGAGCCTCGAGGAGCTCCGTGACCGGTATTCCGACAGGATCTTCTCACGGATCACCAGCAGCTTCACGCTGTGCAAGCTCACGGGGCCTGATATCCGTATTCTGAAAAAACGCAGAACAGCCTTCACGCACTAGCCCCATTCATCCATGACCCTGACACATTAACGATTTCACTCCTCATAATGAAAGGATATTCAAATGGGAAACCGCGAAGAAAAAAGAAATCTGGAAACCATCCCCGTAGGCTCTCTGGGAATCATCACGCTGGAGGGCTGCCGGCCTCTGGGTGAAAAAATCGACCAGTATCTGGTGAAGTGGCGCAGGGAGCGGGAAAGCGAGCACAAGGGCTCCCTTGCGTTCTCCGGCTATCAGAGGGACACCTATCTGCTGAAGGCCGCCGTCCCCCGCTTCGGCTCCGGGGAGGCAAAGGGCATGATCCTGGAGTCCGTCCGGGGAATCGACCTCTATCTGCTGGTGGATGTGTGCAATTATTCTCTGACCTATTCCCTCTGCGGATTCGAGAACCACATGTCCCCGGACGACCACTATCAGGACCTGAAGCGTGTCATCGCAGCGGTGGGCGGCAAGGCAAGGCGCATCACCGTCATCATGCCCTTCCTCTACGAGAGCCGCCAGCACAAGCGTACTGCCAGAGAATCTCTGGACTGCGCACTCGGGCTGCAGCAGCTGGTACAGATGGGCGTGGACAATATCATCACCTTCGACGCCCATGACCCCAGAGTCCAGAATGCGATCCCCCTCCACGGCTTCGAGACCGTACAGCCCGCCTACCAGTTCATCAAGGGGCTGCTGCGCAATGTGGATGATCTGAAGCTGGATACGGACCACATGATGGTCATTAGTCCTGACGAGGGCGGCATGAGCCGGGCCATCTATATCGCCAATGTGCTGGGGCTGGACATGGGCATGTTCTACAAGCGGAGAGATTATACGACCGTAGTGAATGGCCGCAACCCCATCATTGCCCATGAGTTTCTGGGCACCAGCGTGGAGGGAAAGGACATGATCATCATCGATGACATGATCTCCTCCGGGGACAGCGTCCTCGAGGTGGCCGCCGCCCTGAAACAGCAGAAGGCCAGAAAGATCTTCGTGTTCGCCACCTTCGGCCTGTTCACCGGCGGGCTGGACAAGTTCGATCAGGCTTACGAGAACGGCCTTATCGACAGAGTGCTCACCACCAACCTGATCTACCAGACCCCTGACCTGCTGCAGCGGAAGTGGTACATCAACTGCGACATGAGCAAATACATCGCATACATCATCGATACCCTGAACCACGATTCCTCCATCAGCGACCTGCTGAACCCCAGCGAGAGGATCCAGAAGGTGGTTGCGAAGTATAAGAAGGGAAAGCTGTAGCTATTTCCCCACAGAGGGCGGGACTGCGTTGCCGTTTCGCCTTCTGTGGGATTCTTTTTGCCGCCCTGTCGTATCCACGGCCCTGACAGCGCCCATCAATGAAAGCTGACTGAAGTCGTAGCTGTCCTATTCCGGGCAGTCATAGTACAAGCCCATGCCGGTAGGTGTCTCGTCATCATAGATCACAAAGGCCCTGCTGTGCTTCTTCCAGTCTGATCATCTTACCGCTTCCCTCTAAAATACATAATGATATCGAGAGCCGTTAATTGTTTTGTCAACAGTCTTCCCTAAAATATTTTTATATCAATAGCTTTCACTGATATATTTTTATTGACAATCGGCTTCTGTTGCTATATACTTCTATATTGTCAACCATAGTATACATATAGTTGACAATTCAGGCAAAAAAAAGAAAGGACAACAGACATGAACAATCCAACTACCAGCACACCATCAAAACCCAGATTCAACTTAAGGCAGCTGACCCTCACGGGCCTGATGGCCGCCGTCCTATGTATCCTTGCCCCCATCTCCTTCCACATCCCCATCAGCCCGGTCTCCATCTCGCTGGGCTTTCTGGCCATCTACTTCGTGACCTCCGTCCTGGGCATGAAGCTGGGCACACTGAGCGTGGCGATCTACATCCTGCTGGGACTGGCAGGTCTCCCCGTGTTCTCAGGCTTTCTGGGAGGACCCGGACCGCTGTTCGGACCCACCGGCGGATACATACTGGGGTATCTTTTCATGGCCCCTATCTGCGGCTTCTTCGTGGACAGATGGGGGGACAGACTGCTCCTGCGCCTTCTTGGCATGGCGCTGGGATCTCTGGTCTGCTACTTGTTCGGAACGGTATGGCTGGCCTACCAGCAGTCCTGCACCTTTACCCGTGCCCTTGCCCTGGGCGTCCTGCCCTTTATTCCCGTGGATCTGATCAAGCTCGTCATAGCCTCCCTCATCGGCGGACAGCTGCGAAGCCGACTTTTAAAGGCAGGGCTGCTCTCTTAGAGCAGCTCTGCCCTTTGTCCGATGCCTCAGCCGCCTTATCCCCGCCGGTCAGCCATCTTCTCCCTGGGCATCTGTCACTGCAGGCCCCCTCAAACCCCGGTGAAGGTATCGTACATGGTCACGATATTGTCCTGTGCGTCATACATCACGATCTCGCCGCAGTCGATGGGAAGCAGCACCACGAAGGGCTCTGTGGGATCCACCTGAATCACCTTTTCCGTGACCTCGTTGTCCGTCACGATCCGGCACACTTGGTTCTCATTCATGGACAAAAGCGCAATCCCCTTGTCTTCGAACACCACGCCCTTCACTCCCTCGGCCATGTAAGGGTCGAAGCCCCCCTGACGGAAGAAATAGCCATAGGATATTCCCTCCTTGCTCAGATAGATCGAATAGGTACAGTCATCCTTTTCCTTATCGTAGAAAAGCATCGCACACATATCATCATTAATGTCCTGCGCCACCTCCCACCCGTTCTCTATCTCCTGATGCTCTCTGGCGTCCTCCTCCAGCTTGGCGGCGGAAACACCCAGCACATCCGCCTGCCAGACGATCAGAACGGCCAGAAACACAATCAATACGCATCCCGAAAACAACATTGCCTTTTCTGCTTTCATTTTTCCATTCGTTCTCCTATCAAAACTCAGATTTTTCCTTATTTTACCATTTT
>CANOFQ010000033.1 GCA_947565325.1 uncultured bacterium | reverse complement strand
CCGCCAGTCCCTGTTCCGCCTCTGCCGGCTCTTCCTTTTCTTCCTCTATCCTGTCCTGTCTCGAAAGCAGCTCCCTCTTTTCCTCCTCCGACAAAAAAGCGCAGGCCGCTAATCTCTCCCTGAACCCCTTGTGCAGAAGCCCCTCCCTGCCCCACAGTCTTTCATAGGAAAGACGGGCCTTCTCAATGCTTTCCTCCGAGTAGAAGTCCTTCAGAGCCTGCTGTCCCTCAAGCCTTCGGGCCGTTTCCTCCAGAGCCCCTCCCTGCGCCTCCAGCCATTCCAGATATTCCTCTGCGTCTCTCCTCTCCTCAAAGCTCTGTATGTAGTATTCCTCCTTTGTTTTCTGCAGGATGCCGCTGAACTCTGACAGAAGAGATTCGTAATCCGGAAGGGCCCTTTGGGCGATTATCCTGTCCCTGCAATATCTCAGCTTCCCATATAACAGCCTCTCTTGGGCAGACAGCCCCTCTCCACAGTACGCTTCCTGCTCGTAGGCCTTTTCCCCCGAAAGCCCCGCCCCGTACAGCTCCTCCGCCTCCGCCAGCAGACTGACCCACGTATCCGTCTCCGTCTCCAGCAGTACGCCCTCCAGCAGGCCGGGGGAAAGTCTTTCCTTATGGGACGCAAGCGCCTCCTCCAGAAACTCGCAGCACCTGCGGAGCCTTTCGGAGCATGCCTCCTCCGTTCCCCATCCTCTTCCGGAAACGGGGCGGACGGGCAGCCTCAGAAAATGTCCCAGCAGCATCAGGCTCCCCCCCAGAACGGCCCCTGCCCCCACAAGGGCCAGCGCCCTGCCAAGGCCGAACATCCTATGTCTTGTGCCTTCTGTCTGCCCTCCGCCCTCCGCCGGCCCTGTGCCCTTCACCGGCCTTCCTCCTCAAGCCTCCGGAACACGCTGACCTCCAGCTTTTCTATCTCCCTTTGAAGCTCCCTGCCAGCCTCGGCAGCCGCCCTGTCCTCCCCCGGATATTCCTCCAGAATCTCCAGTGCCAGATCATAGCGTTTCAGCTCCCTATAGATCTGCGCCAGATTCAGATAGGGTTCCACAGCCTGATGGTTGATTTCCAGCGCTGTCAGATAACACCGCTCCCCTAAAGCTTCATCTCCCCCTTCCCATGCCTCGTTCCCCTCCTCCATCAGCGCCTTATAGCGAAGGGCCTCCGCCTCAAATCTGTCACATTCCGCCCGCAGACGGGCAGCCGCCCCAAGCTCCGCCCAGAACAGACACCCCACGACGGCCATGCACCCTATGAGCAGGCATCTGCAGGCCCGCCTTGTCCGGGTCACCCGCCTCGGCACATATTCCGTAATGATCCATTCCTTAGCCATCACAGCTCCTCCGCCTCAATCTCCTTGTATGCCACGCTCCCGCCGTCCAGATAATAGACATGATCTCTGATGATGGCCAAAGATGTGACATCCACCTTTTCCGTGATTCCCGTACCGCCGTCCGCCTCCCGCATGACTCTGGGATTGGAGCCGTCCTTGTTCATCTGGCGGATTTCCATGCCGTCCATGGAAGCGAAGATGATGTACGGAATATCATCCGAGGTGACAATATACCTTCCGCACTCACTGCTGATCTGTCTGTTATTGCCGTCCTCCAGTGAATAGCAGTAGAGATTGTTCAGCATTTCGGTCCCCTCTACGGAACAAGTGTAATAAATATGGTTGCCGTCAACGATCCCCGTCATGTCGCAATATTGAAGATCCTGATTGCTTCTCCTCACCAGCGCCTTCTCCTGCGCACCGTTCAGGCCGATGCTGCCCAGACATCCCTCCTCTTTTCCGTTCAGCAGGTAATACAAGGTGTCTCCCCAGATCCTCATGGCCGGAACGCTCCCCTGAAAACGGGCCAGCTCCTGATAATAGCGCCCGTCCAGACGCATCCTGTGCAGCACAGTGTCATCCCCGTCACTGACGGTGAAGAACAGATAGCCGTCACAAAAGACAAGATTCGTCAGCCCCAGCGCCAGCGCCGTGCCGTACTGCTCCCCTCCGTCCACCGACATCCGCCTGAGCTCATAGCCCTCCTCCTTCACTGCGGAATACAGATAGCCGTCCTCAATGTAAAAACCGTATTCATGGTTTGCAAGAGGCTCCGATATCTTTTCCAGCAGCCCTGACCGTCCTATCTTCTCCAAGGGCCGCTCCCCGTCCTCCAGAGCCATCAGTCTCGTCAGGTCGGCCCTATAGATGCATCGGTCCTCCTCCCCCGACAGATACAGATAGCCCTGATAAACGCAGAAGCGTCCCATTTTTCCGTCCGTCACGTATTCCACCTGCGAAAAATCGTCCGTCCCCACCGGGGAGCGCATCAGCATAATCGTTCCGTCCTCGAAGACATAACGGATATACACCATGTCTCCGTACACGGCATAATCCAAGGCGGCCCATGCGGCATCCCTCTCCCCCAAGGCAGCCCTTTCCGTCATTCTGGAATCCGCCAGCGCTTCTCCCAAAACCGGCATTTCCCGTTCCTCCCATCGGTACCGGTACAGATATCCGGCAAGACACACTGCCAGACAGACCGTCAGGCATGCCCCGGCACCCGCCCAGCCCCTGAACCTCCCGCCGCAGCGCACCCGCTTCAGTCCTGCCGCCAGCTCTCGGGCAGAGGGACAGCGTTTCCTCCAGTTCAGGCAAAGCCCCCGCTTCAGAAGCCTGTCCATCCCAATAGGAACCATGATGCACATGCTCCTCAGCGTCTTATAGGCATCCGCCCGCTCTCTGTCTCTGGAATCCTGCAGTATCTTTCCCGAAAGAAGCATGTAGATTGTGGCGCACAATGCATAGACATCCGTCCACGGGCCCAGATTCTCGCCCTCGCTCTCATATTGCTCCGGAGGCGCAAAGCCGTTTTTCCTTAAAATATGCGCACTTTTCCCCTGAGACACGGATGCTCCGAAGTCGATGAGCTTCACCTTCCCGTTCCGGCTGATCATGATATTGTCCGGCGAAATATCCCTGTGGACGATCCCCGCCTCATGCACCTGACACAGATCCTCCGCAACGGGGACGATGAATCTCTTCACCTCCTCCACCGTAAGGGTACGCCCCCGCCTTCTCATGTACTGCTGGAGATCGATCCCGTCCACATGCTCCATCACGATATAGGCGGTATTGTTCTCCTCAAAATAGCCCAGCACTCCCACGATGGACGGCAGCTCACGGAAGGCTGCCAGCCGTCTGGCCTCCTCGATGAATCCTGCCTTCCCCCTCTCGTAGCGCTCCTTCAGCGCCTCTTCCCCCGTGTCCGTGGGGGAAAGCCGGAAAAGCTCTCCCGACCGGGATGCCCTGCGCCCTGCAAGCTTCTTTGGAAAATACTCTTTTATGGCCACCTTCAGGCCCAGCTCGTCCTGCTTTCTGCCCAGATAGGTAATGCCGAAGCCGCCTCTGCCAAGCGCCCTGCCCACCAGATACTGCCCATGATCAAGCAGCGTGCCAGGACGCAGAAACGTCTCCCGCTCCTCCTCGTCATATGTATTCCGCCAGCCGCAGGGGCATTCCCCCGACTCAGAAAGCTTCCTCATACAGCCGTAGCATATCCTCTTTTCGTCATTCCTGAACATATTCCGCTCCATATGTGCGATGCAGCTCCTCCTGCCTTTTGCGCTGTCCGCTCCACAGCAAGCCGGCCAGCAGCTGTGTCACCGCCAATAGAACCAGCGCTGCCGCCAGAAAGGGAAGCAGCTCCAGTCTTCCTATGTTCCCGCCGTGGCTCCGGTTTCTCACAGAAACCGGCTGCTCATCCTCCGTTCTGGACGATTTCAAGCCGAATATCCGCTCTTCGTCTACTGTCTCCGGAATCTCCGGCGCTGCCTCCTCGTCCACTGTCTCCGCAATCTCCGGCACACAAGCCGCCTCCTCGTCCACCGTCTCCGGTATCAGCCCTCTCTCCTCAGCCATCCTTTTCCTCACCCGATGTTTCCATGGCTTCGCCCTCCCCCTCATAAGCGATCAGCTTTTCCGTCAGTGCGAAGCCGCTCTCTTTCATTTTCCTCTTACGGACGGGGACATTTCCCGCATACATCCCCACTGCCGTGATATTGTCAGTCTCCCCCCGCCGCTTTACCTGCTCCGTCAGCTTTGCCAGCCCCTCCTGAAGCCCCGGGATGCGTCTGCATCTCCGCAGAGAAAGCACGGAGGCGAGCTCCCTGTTCTCCGTCTCGTGAACCAGACCGTCGGAACACAGCAGGTAAACCGCATTGCGCTTCGTCTGTCCCAGCACAGTCACAGGGACGGACGGCCTGGATCCGCCGATACAGTCTGTCAGAACGTTCCTTCTTGGATGCCGCCTTGCCTCCTCCGGGGTGAGGAGCCCCATCCTGACCTGCTGCTGCACATAACTCTGATCCTCCGTCAGCTGAACCGCCTTCCTCCGAATCTCATAGGCCCGGCTGTCCCCCGACTGCGCCAGAAGATACTCTGTGTCACGAAACAGCATACAGGTTGCCGTGGTTCCCAGCTTTATCCCGTGTCTCCTGCCATATGCCCGCAGCTCCTCGTCCAGCTGCGTCAGCAGCTTCGCCCAGACGGGCCTGACTGCGGGCAGATACTGTTTCCGCTCCTCCAGTGCGGGAAGCTCCTGCTCGAACCAGCGAACAAACTCCGTGACCACCCTCCTGCTGGCATACTCTCCCTGAGAAGCGCCTCCCATCCCGTCACAAAGTACCAGCATACAGAAGGGCACCCCCCGCAGTATTGCCGTCACGGCACAGGCGGAATCCTGATTGATGCGTTTGTATATCCCTGCGTCCGTATGACAAGCTACTTCGAACCTCATTCCCATATGCCGTCCCATGTCAAATATCCGTCATTCCTCCACAACAGCCACATATTCGATCTCCTTCAGCAGAATCCTAGTACCGTTTTTCAGCGGGATGTTCTGATCCTTCGGAATCCGTTTTCCGTCCAGAAAGGTTCCGTGCTTGGATATGTCCCGTATGGCGTAGCCCCCTGCTGTCTCAAGGATCACTGCATGCCGCCTGCTCACCTTCGTCTTGGACAGATCCACCCTCAGGCCGCTTCCCTCCCTGCCGATCTCAAAAGGAAACCGTGTCACCGGAATTCTCTCGCCTGTGTCCGACTGTCTCAGGATCAGTCCGGGACAGACAGCCTTTACCGGCAGTTCGTCATCCGTGGAAGGGATTGCCGGCGCTTCGTCATCTGTCTGCAGAACGAAAGGCCTGCTGACGGCCCCAAAACCTATAGGAAGGTCCTCCTCGTCCGGAAGACGGATACCCCCCTTCTTTCTCTTGTCCCTATGGGATTTTTCTGTCTCGGATCCGACTTTCCTTCCTTTGGCTTTTTCCGTTTCGGATTCACCCCTCCTTCCTTTTGATTTTTCTCCCTTGGAAGCCGGATTCTTTTCAGTCCCTGAGGCTTTGCCTCCGAAAAGCTCCTTGAAGAATCCGCCTCCGGAATCCCGTTTTGAAGCAGCGGGCCGGACACTCTGCCGCCGGGGCTCCAGAGAATCCGGTTTCGCACCGCAGTCCGATCTCAAGCCACAGTCCGATTTCAAGCCATAATCCGGTTCCATCCCGTAATCAGCCAAAGCCGCCTTCTCCCCAAAGCCAACGGACGCAGCCGAAGCTCCGCCCCCCAGAGAACCGGCCATTTCCGTCAAAAATCTTCCAAAGGCCACTCTGCTGAAGTTTTCTCCCTGATCAAGCTCATATGTCAGCTTCCCGTAGAAAGCCATGTCTTCTTCCTGCAGGCGGATGCCCTTGATCATGTCCTGAAACAAGACTGTCAGGTCACCGTTTTTCGCCGTTTCTCCGTCCGCTTGTCCATACACCGGATATAGGCCCAGCCACGCCTTACCCGTTTCCGGCTTTATGTAGACATACTCTTGTTTCAGCAGAAAATAAGCGGGTTCCAGCAGATAGGCCTCCGCCCTCGCCAAGGTGTCCAGAACAGACAGCAGCACTTCGCACAGCTCCCTTCCCCTCCGAATCTCCTTTTTATATTCCGCATAAGGCAGATAGGCGTTGACATCATATCGCAGCATCCTTTTGTCCATCAGCTGGACATAGCTGACGGGCAGGATCCCCTCTGCCTGAACAGCCTCGTCACCGTTTCCGCTCACCGCCGCAAGACAGTCCTCGTCCAGACACTCCCCCTCCTCGATTCCGGCTACCAGATATTGCTTTTGGTTCCAAACTTCCTTTACTATGCTACCCATTTTCCCATCCTCTTATCTTTGCCCTGAGGCAGATTTGTCAGATCGTGATTTGTCAGATCGTGATAAGTATGCCTGCCGCCTCCAGCTTCTCCCTGTGCACCAGCGGATATTCCGAGCGCACCAGACTCCCGGATACCTTGTCAGGTCTGGTATTTCGATCCTCACGGAACTCATACAGCGGATGAATGACGATATTATCGTTCTCGTCCATCCTGACCACCTCGGAGATCGCCATGGTTTTGCGGGTATGGTCCCGCAGTCTGGACAGATGGACGATGATGTCTATGGCAGATGCGATCTGCTGCCGGATGGCCTTCAGCGGCAGTCCCTCCGAGCCCTGGAGCACCATGGTCTCCAGACGGCTTATCATATCCGCCGTAGAATTGGCGTGGCCGGTGGAAAGCGAGCCGTCGTGGCCGGTGTTCATGGCCTGCAGCATATCCAGCGCCTCCCCGCCCCGGACCTCCCCCACCACGATGCGGTCAGGCCGCATTCTCAGGGAGGACTTGATCAGATCCCGTATGGATATCTCCCCCTTGCCGGCGGAATTCTTATTTCTGGTCTCCAGAGAGATCAAATTGTCCACCCCCACGATCTGCAGCTCCGCAGAGTCTTCAATGGTGATGATCCGCTCTGTCTTAGGGATATAGTTGCTCAGCGCATTCAGAAAAGTGGTCTTGCCGGATCCCGTGCCTCCGCAGATGAAAATATTGTAGCGGGCTTCCACCAGCTTTCTGAGAACCTCGGCGATCTCCGGAGTCAGGGAGCCGTATTCCAACAGCTTCTCCATGGTCATGGGCTCCCTGGAGAACTTTCGGATGGTCACCGTATGGCCGAATCTGGCGATGGGCGACAGAACAATATTGACCCGGGAGCCGTCCCGCAGTCTGGTGTCAACGATCGGGTTGGCATCATTGATCTCTCTCCCTGCGCCGGAATCCCTGACGATCCTCTGGATCACGTCCCGCAGTCTGTCGGAATCCTCATAGACCTGCTCCACTCTGCGGATCCTGCCCCCCTTTTCCGCAAAAATGTCCTTGGGGCCATTGATCATGATCTCCGTGATATCCTCGTCCTTCAGCAGAACGTCCAGCACTCCCAGTCCCCTGAACTCACTGAAGATTCTGGCCTCCACCTCTATCCGCTCCCGGGACGTGAGATACTCCTCCACCTTTTCCTCTGTCACCGATGCGATGATATCCTTAAATTCTTCGTCCTTTTTCCGAAGCTCCTCCTCCGAGGCATCCACATCCCAGAGCTTTGTAATCTTATATTTCTCCGCATTCAGCTTGATATAGGCAATGCAGCCATTGGCAATTCTCTGTATCCGTTCGTCATTCACCGTTTTTCCCCCGCATATCCTCTTCCTTTCCCCCCAGCTCTCCGAAACGGACTATATCTGCAGAAGCCGGTCAAATCCCGGCCATGCTCCCATCCGCTCCGTCACCTCTCTGGCGCTGCAGCCCTTCCACTCCGGTATAGCTGCTTCCGGCATGTCCGTTCCTTCCGATATGCCCGTTCCTTCCGAACCTGCCAGCCCCTGCGCCTCTCCCTTGTTGAGCAGCAGCTTCAGCTTGATCGCAAGGCCGAACCCCCTATGGTTCATCTCCTCCAGAAGCGCCATCGTTCGCTCCCGTTTGTGCCTTCCGCATTCGTCTGCCCCGGACACGAGCACCACCCCGTCGGCCATGTCCATCAGCGCGTCCGTGATCTCGTCCAGACAGAATCCCCTGTCGACCACCACTACGTCAAAGGCCCCTTCCATGGTCACCATCTCCAACAGCCTGCGAATGTCTCCCCCTGACTTTTCCTGAAGCTCCAGCGGACTGCGGCAGGGCGCAATATGCCAGAGGCCGCAGCTGTCCTTTGTCGCCAGCGTCTTCACGGAGCAGTCCACGTTCTTGCGGCTTGTCTCACACAGATAGAACAGATCCTCCATGCTTTTTGGGCTCTCCCCGTCCAGCATGGCCTCCTGTGCGCTTACCAGCTCCAGATTCAGATAGAGAGCCTTCCGGCCGCCGGCCGCCAGATACCTTCCGTAGCCCACGGCGCAGCTGGAGGTTCCGCAGCCTCCCTCCCCGGAGGTAAAAAAGACCAGTTTCCCGGGAAGAGCCTCCTTCCCTGCCTTCACATGCTCCCGGTACAGCGCCAGCATTTTCTCATACAGCTCATCCGCACTGCCGTTCTTGGCAAGGGCCGGGATGCCGTTTACCTCCCCGTCCTTGCGCCCCGCCAGAAGACACACCTTCATGACATCGGAGGGTACACTGTCCCAGTCCATTTCCATGCCGCTGTTCACCATCAGAATGTGGAACCTCTCACGTTCCATCTGCTCCGTCAGCCTCTCTCTCTCGGAAAAGGCATATACCATCAGGGCAGAGGCCCCGTAGGTTCTGCTCCAATAGTCCTGCAGCCGTTTCAGGTACATGGCATTGTTGTCCAGAATCGCCACCTTCAGCATAACTAAAAACCTCCTCTTTCCGCGCCGGACTCCCTATCGCTGATAGCGGAGCAGCTGTATCATGAACCAGGCATCTCCCTTTTTCACCGGGGCGACGCCATAGGAAGAAAACTGCCTGCAGTCATCAAACTGCGGCTCTATCACTATATTTCCGTAACCGTCCATGTACCCCCAGCTCTCTCCGTCCAGAGTCACCGGAGCCAGCATATTGTCAAAGGACTTTGCCTCTGCCACCTCTGCCTCTGTCAGGAACAGCTCGCCTGTTTTCTTCACGAAGCACCATTTGCCGTCAAGCTTCACCGCTGCCGGCTGCCCCGAAAGCGCAAAGGGCCGCGCCTCCTCAAACACGTATTCATTCAGACTGTGTCCCTCCCCGTCCAGCATCACGTATCCGTCCTGCCGGCGGGCAAAGACCACGCCCGAAGAAATACAGGCGCCGAACTGGTTCAAAAGCAGCCCCTCGTACAGAGGCTCCACCACATACTGTCCCTGTCTGTCTATCAGCCCCCACCTTCCCTGATACCGCACACCGGCGATCCCCTCGGAAAAGGGCGTCGCATACTCATAGGGCAGCTCCTCCGGCACCGCCAGCCCGCTGTCCATGTAACCGTATTTTCCTCCCACGGACACTGCGCTCACTCCGTTGCTCAGCATGGAAAGGCTCTCCGCCCTCCCTTCCGGCACACCGCTCTTGTTTCCGTAAAAGTCCACGAAATAGCAGGCTCCGTCTTTCTTCACGGCTGCAGCGCCATTGATATAGTAGGTAAGCTCCTCATATTCCTCCGGGATCACGATTCCCATGTCATAATAATACAATCCCTTCTTCCCGTTCTCCTCCACGATGGCCTGCTCCCCGTAAAAAGGGGAAATATCCTGATATGCCCCTCCCAAAAAAGTGAATTCGTACAAGACAGCCTCTTCGTATCCTGTCAGAGCCTCGGAGGATACCCCTGCCGCCCGGGCCTCCAGCAAAAGCCTCTGCACGTCCCGGTAACGCCCCTCCTCGTAGTAAATCCCGCAGAGAGCCTGATAGGGCTCCGCATCCTCCGGATACCTCTTCAGGTAGATCCTCAGATAGCTGACATAAGAAGGATCCTCCGCATCCTTCAAAAAGCTTAAAAATTCCTGAAACAGCTCCCTGTCCCCGTTATAGACAGAGAAGGCGGAAAGATAATCCGTCTTTGCATAATAACAGATCCCTTTTTCTGCCCGCTCCCTTGCCGATTCGATATAGGCATTATATTCCGCTATCCGCCCAAGGTCATTCTTCGCCCGGACCGCTGCAGTGCCCACCCCCAGCCCGGCAAAAAGCATCACCATGATCCCTGTCACAAACCCGCCTCCAGCTCGCTTCATGCTTTTACCTCCAAACCACATATTTTTCAGAGTCCTATATCAGACACCCAGCAGGCAGCACAGACCATAGGACGCCAGAATGAACGGCCCCATGGGCACGCGGGATTTCATGTCCTTCCTTTTGCACAGCACCGCCCCGAATCCGTAGAGGGACATCAGCAGAATGGTGAAAAACACAATGGAGAAGGTATAATTCATGCCGTACAGCAGTCCCAGAATGCCGAACACCCGCACATCCCCCATACCTACGCCCCCCTTGGTGAGGATCCTGCACAGAAAAAACAGCCCGCCTCCCATAAGGCAGCCGCCCATGGAAAAAATCAGCAGCCCTTTCAGGGAACCGCCGCCCATTCCAAGGGCCAGCAGGGTCAACAAGACCCACGCCCCAAAGCCCGGGAGTGTCAGCCCGTGGGGAATGATCCCTTCCTTTCCGTCGATCAGCGCCACCATGACCAGCCACCCGAACACCAGCTCGTTTCGGATACAGCCTGCAGCAGGCACCCCCCAGTGCTTCGCCAGAAAAAAACAGCCCGACATGCCGGCGGCTCCGGCCAGAAAAAGGATGATACCAGAGGGCCGGCATGCCATTTCAATCCCTATCTTAATACTTGTCTTCTTATTCTTATCTATACCTTTCTCACATATTCTATGGTAATAATATGCCTGCAGCGCCGTCCATGCCGCCAGCCCTGCCGCTAAAGCGATTATCCCCTGCATCATGGGGCTCCTCCTTCCGGTGCCTGTCCCTTTTCCGGCTCCTCCGAAGCGCTGTTGGCAGGATCCTTCGGCGACGGGCCGTATCCATGATACAGGGTATAGCTGAAGGAAGAGCCTTTGAACGAGCCCCCGCTTTCCACCTCGTCCAAGAACTTCTGCAGTCCCTGACGGAAGGCCTCCGTCTCCGTGCCCTCCGGGATCACGATGACCAGATGGATCCTGCGTCCATCGGCAGCGTAGGGCAGCTCGCCGGATTCATCCTCCCCATTTACCCTGATGGTCTCTTTTGGGCTCTCTGCCACGGAGACAAGCTTAGAATATTCCCTGTACAGAGTGTTTTTGACAGCGCCTGAATTCGTCCGATAGCTGTCCGAGTAGATGTCGATGCTCCTGACATGGTACAAGGTGTTGGACTGGGAAGAATACGCATCCGCCCCGCTGCCGCTTACATCATAGCAGCCCTGAGCCACCAGCTTCTGTCTCTCCGCATCCGCAATGTACCTGCCGTACTCCAGACTCCCCATCTCCCAGATCCCGGCATCGTCCGTTCTGTCATCGGCCTTGTAAACCCTGTCCCCTCCAAGCCATGCTCTGGTGACGGATTCCTTGCAGAGCGTGACCGCGCCGAACTCGAAATTGAAGAACTTCACCGGCCTGATCTGGTAGTAGCATACCAGATGGATGTCGTTTGGCGCAGCCGGGGCAAAAATGGTGGACATCTTTAAATTCAGCGCATCCATCCCGTCGATGTTCAGGCTTCGCAGATATTCGTCTGCAGTCATGCCGTCCACCTGAAAGTGCTTTTCCGCCAATGCCCGGGCGAGAGGCGCCGCAATCAGCTGGGATCGCAGAAAAGAACTGCCCTCCATGAGTCCTACCGTCACCATGCTTTTCATGAACTGCAGGGGATCCCTGACAGACATGGCTGCATTTGTCATCTGTTCAATCTTGTCCGCCGCATTTCCCATGGTGATCTTGTGTTCCGTACCGGGCTCCGGCCCGTTTTCCTCGGGCTTTTTCAGCGCCCCGTTCACCAGCTCCGTGATATCCTCTGACGACACATCATCGGAGCCCAGCGTGTCAAACACCTTGTACACCGCCTGAGTGCCCCCTGCGATAGCCTCCAGCTTCTCACGGTCCTCCTTCACCTTGTCTGCCGTCTTCTGCTGAAGCTCGTCCAGTCCGCACAGATGATAAAAGTAGGCATACTGCGACATTTCTCTGGCCGTCCCGTCCAAGGCCGCCGAGACGGCAGCCTGAGCCCGGCAGATATTGATGAAGCTGAGCACCGTCATAATGGCCACTATAAAAATTGTCAGGCTTACCACGGCTTCAATGGCCGCAGATCCCTGCCGCCTTTCCTCTCTTCCCTTCATCCCAGCCTCCACGGGCGCACGCCCTCCTATGTTCCTGCCCCTATGTGCCGGCTTCCATGCGCTCCGGCCCCCTATGTTTCCAGTCCTCCATGCGCTCCGGCCCCTCCCTCCGCCCACATATCTCTTATGTCAATAG
The DNA here is from genome assembly GCA_947565325.1 of uncultured bacterium. Lineage (GTDB taxonomy): Bacteria > Bacillota > Clostridia > Lachnospirales > Lachnospiraceae > Acetatifactor. The sequence goes on along the minus strand of CANOFQ010000033.1, from coordinate 5,683 downwards.
CCCGAAATTCCCAGATAATGCACCCGCATCACGTCCCCCGGATCCGCCCGGTTCTCACCCCCATACGCCTCACCGAAGGCATCCATCTGCCGGCGGAGGATTCCCAGCCTCAGAAACATCATCTCCAGACTCACGTCGGCCTCCACAGAAAGGTAGGTTTTCGCCTCGGCCATAGAAAACCCTTCGCCGCAGCGGTGCGCCAGATCGGAGCCCTCCCTGGCAGAGGAAATGTTCAGCTGAATCAGATCCCCGATTCGCCTGATCATTGAGCCGGACTTGTCACTGGCACAGAGATTCACGAACACGAAAAGTCTCAGATAGTCGGAATATCCGAAGGTGACGGCCGATGCCTTCACGGAGGACTGGGCCGGATTGCCGTTGGCCTGAGAGAGCTTCCCTGTCTCCATCCCTGCCGCACCGAAGGACAGCTTTTTGTCCACGAAGTCATTGATCTGCTTCGTCACGTTCTCTTTGGCCTCGTCGGTCATCTCCTGAGCCTTCTTTTTGATTTCGCCCGCCGTTTTGTCGATCTCGGTCCGGAGCCTTCCGCTGACCTGAGAGATCAGACCGGACATGGCTCCCTGAACCTTCTCGCTGATCTTCGCCTTCACAGAATAGATCTGTCGGTACACGTACCCCCGGATGCTGACGGCATCCTGCAGCTTCAGAAGCTCCCTCTGCATGTCCCCTTCTATTTCCTCCAGCGCATCATTGGCCAGTTTCCCGCCTGCCTCACAGGCGGCGGCCAGCAGGGCGTTGTCGGACTGCTGCCCGGCCAGCTCCCCTGTAAAGTCCGTAATTTTACCTTTCAGGTCATCAAGCACTGTTCGGTACAGCCCCATGATCCTTGTCCTAAGCTCCTCCGGCTCCATGAGCTGCGGGCCGTCCTCGGAATAGAACAGTCTCTCCGCCGCCTGATTCATGGCTTCGTCCACCAGCGCATCTATCCGGGCGAAGACCATATCCAGCATATTTTCGGCGGCGCTGTTTGCCATGCCCGTCAGATCCTTCTCCACGTTCTGCACCAGTCCCGACACTTCCTCCGCTGCGGCATCCACGATCTGGCCGATCTTTCTCTGGGCCATGTCGCCCACGATCTCTGCAGCCTTGTCAGTTGCACTGTATATTACGCCCTTAGCTAGATTCCTTACCCCTTCCATGCTCAGCGTCCATGTGTCCCTGGTCTTCACGATCACCACCTTGGCCCCCGCCTCCATGTTCTTCAGATCGATGGCGGATTCCCCCATCGCCAGCGCCAGCTGAAGCACCACCTGAACTACCTGATAGGGTATGAAGCCACAGGATGCCGCCTGAACCATCAGCGCCACTGCCCTGGTCTGGTTCCTGATGTCGCCGGAGGTAAAGGCGTACACGGAGTTAAAAAGCATGCGCACCGCATATATGCCCAGCTTGGCATTCGCCACATTGTCAGCGGGATCCTTCCTGCCAAACAGCACATATTCTACCTCCGCCCCGTAAACCGCATTGTTCAGGGCATTGATGGGAACACAGCTGCCGGTATAGGCTGCCGGCCCGGCGCTCCTACCGTCCTCCGGTATATAAGCCTCGTAGAGCTCCTTGCCGCACTTGGTCCAGCCTGGCTCCTTTCCGTCCTCCCGCACCTTGTCCTGAACCATCGTGAAATAGGAAAAATTGTCAAAGAGATAGGCCATCACATACAGCTTGTCCCGGCCGGTCTCTATGGCGGAGCCGATCCCGGACAGCAGGCTCCCGGCCGTAGAACGGTTGGCCTCCATGCCGTCCTTGTCGGCCTTTTTGCTCTTTTCTCCTCCTATGCCGTCCTGATTCGTCTCCTTGTCCCCTTCTCCGCCCGTCATAGAAGAATTATCCGCTTTGTACGAGGAAGGATACCCTTCCCCGCAGATCTTGTCCTTGTTCTGATAGGTATATCCGTAATTCTCAGGCGAGCCCGTGTCGGCCTCCACCCCTTTTGCAATGTCACTGCTCTTTTTGACGCCTTCATAGGTGGCTTTGGCGGAACTCTCCGCAGGCGTAAGGTCACTCTCCGGCCTGCCGTCACCGTTCAGCCTGCCATCCAGCTTCAGCTGATACCGCTCCTGATAGGTCTGATGCAGATAATTCATGAAAGCGCAGCATGGCAGCGGCTCCGTCAGCCTGCCCAGCTCCTTCAGCCTGTCCGCATCTATGTCATGGGTCAGGTCAAACGCCCTACTGTACCCTCTCTGCTCAATGGCGTCTGCGATCTGTTGGGCATTTACGATGTCAACGATTCTTCTGCTGCCCATGTATGTAAAGTTTCGGTTGACTTCGTCTATAAAAACTCCCAGCCTCTCCTGCTCCTTGTTTATGGCAGCGCCCAGCTTTTCCACCTCCTCCCTGCTGAACACATTCTCCGCCTCGGCAATCTGGGCGGCCTGAACCTGCGAAAAGCTGTCCTCCTGACTGGACTGACCGTTCACATAACCGTTCTTTTCCTCAGACCACTTCCTCACCTGATCCATATATTGAAGAATGTCCTGCTGCGCTTTCTTGAACTCCTCCTCTGCGTCATCCAGCAGGCCCTTCAGTTCCATGACCTTTACGAAAAGTCCCCTGAATTCACCTCCTATTTCCAAGGCCCTATTGCCTATGTATTCCTGCATCCTCTTTTTCCATGCCTTGTAATTGACGGCGTCTTGGTTAAAGCTGTTGACACAGTCCCGGCACTCCCCCAGCACAGCCTGATATGCGGTCCGCTTCTCCTCCCTCTCCCTTTCTTTGTTTTCCTTCTGTTCCTGATAGCTGCTCCGGTTTGCACTCTGTTCGCTAAGATCCTTCTCCAGTCCTCTGTCGTTTTCTGCGTATGACCTTACTGTGATTAGGCAGCCCTCAAGCTGGGCCAGCCTCTCCTCTCCCAGCATTTCCTCGATCTCCTGATTCTTCATTCTCAGATCCGCTATTTCAGCCGCTGCGGCCTCCGCCTCCTCCCCCGCAAGGATCTCCAGCTCCTTCAGCCTGTCCTCATTTTCCAGATGCTCCTCCGCACTCTGCACCTGAGCGGCGCTGGACAGCCGGGCCATTGTCAGGAGCGCCTCGGCCTTGCTGCGCTCTGTGGAAAGCGTCACTCTCTGCTCCTGGATGTCCACGGCCTTCTGCGCCGCCTGCTCCTGCTGCTTCCCCAGCTGTTCTATCTCCGCATCGGCCATCTTCATATAAGCAGCCATGGCCTTGGCATATTCGTCCAGCTGCTTCAGCGCCCCGGCATATTCATCCAGCCTTGTCTTATAAAATCCGTCCACCGCTTCAAACTGCTGCAGGGCCGTTTCCCAGTTCGCCTCGTTCTCCAGTTCAAGCATGGGGGCCGTGATTCTGGCAGAAGCGCCGTACTCTTTCAATGTATTGACCGTATTCGTCCTCTGCCTGTTTAAAAACGGATTGATATATCCGTTCAACGGATCGGCTGTATTCTGTCCAAAGGCAGTGTTGGAGTCCCCCAGTCCCCCTGCGATGCAAAGTATCCCTTGGCTCTCAGTGATATAGTCTCCATTCTCGTTCAAAATAAGAAACCTGCTGTCGCTTCTGTTTAAATCCGGCAGCTCCCATTTCCCAAGATGGGCCTCCACACAAAACGCAAGAGTCAGGCGGTGCAGCTTCTCGTATTCCCTCACGTACTCATCCTTAAAGATATGACCATAATTCTTTAGGTGCCGTCCGTCCGGCGGGACGGCCTCCGGCTCCAGCTGACTGTAGTTCTTGTCGTAGGCACGTATGGCCTCATACAATTCGTAATTGGATTTCGATACGCCCTCCAGACCGGACTGGGCATCCACCTGCGCCTGCATCACCTGACCCTGAGCCTCCACCTTGGTAAATGCAGAGAGGGCATCCAGAAAGCTCATGCCGAAATCCACCGGCGCCCGGTATTTCATGTACTCCACGATCTGCTTTTCCAGAATCGTCGGCTCCGCCAGAGAGCTCCCCTCCACCTTCGTCACCTTCAGATCGGAGGGCTCCATGGTCATGGCCAGAAAATCTGCCGTCTCCCGGTCCTCCACCAGCAGATATTCATACAAGTATCCCAGCAGCTCCTGCACGTAGCTCCCTGCGTCCTCCTCTCCCACCACGCCGTAGGAGATCAGACTGTCCTCAAAATAGCGCCGCACATTTTTCGCCACGTCGTCCGCCTGCGACATGGCAAAGAGACCGTAGACATCCTTCAATATGGCATCATAGTCCGCAAGCCCTCCGTTCATGGCCAGGTCACCTGCATTGGACACCATGGATTTCGCCAGATTGTACCTTGCGGTATCCACCATCAGCGCACTGATCACCATCATGGGCAGCAAAACAGCCACAAGAAAAAGAGAGATTGCACCCTGCACCTCTTTCCTGCAGAATAGCTTCATCACCACTCCTCCTACCGCTTAAACAGTTTGTCCGTAAATTCCCGCAGCTTATTCAGGGGTTTCGTGATGGCCTCCTTGATCTTTCCCGTCAGCCCGGATTTTTCCGCCAGATCGGCAACATAGTCCACGTTTCGGATAAATTCGTCCTGATCCCCCACCGTCATCACCGCCTGTGCCTTCAGTTCATAAGCCTCCGGGAGCCCCAGCCACGAAAAAAGCTTCGGCAGAGGATAGGAAGCCGTCACCTTCACCGTAAGGTTCTGGGACAGCACATAGTTTTTCGCCTCGCAGTCAACTCCGCCTTCATCGATTCGAAACATCCATGTAGTTCCCTGACTCAGGATCTTGCGGACATAATCTTCCACGCTACGGTCCACCTCCCCGAAATAGTCCCCGTTCAGAAAGGGAATATAACGATAGGGCTGATAGGAGATGTCCGAGCCGTAAGCAAAGTTCCAGTCGCTGCCGGACATCTCGTTCAGCTCCCCCTGCGAGGCATCGGCCGCCCTTGCCGTGACCCTGCCATACTGTGGGTCACAGATGAGCCTGCCCCCATACAGCACGCCTCTTCTGGCCGCCGACTCGATAGTGCATTGTGTGTGCAGGATAAAGCCTGCAAAGAGCAGGGCATAGATCACGAGAAACACCACGGGCAGCACCGCCATATTTTCTACGACTGCATACCCATCACTCTCTGACCTGCGCTTTTTTAACCCAACAATGTACTTTTCTGCCTTTCTCATGTCTCTATGTATTCCCGTGCCGTTCCTCTCCGTTTCCAAAATACCCCTTCCTGCTCCAACGGCACCCTTTCCGTTTTCCTAAATGCCTCAGTCTGCCGCAGAAACATACTTTTCTGTTTCCTGATGCAAACGTCATCGCACAAAATATCCTCTTAAAAGGGATTCGACATACTCGACGGTGTCACAGTGCCCGGATTATCGTCAAATTTTACCAGACTGTTCCATAGGTCTGCAAACAGCTGCCCAATCTGCTTTCTGAAAATGAATGCCAGCACCAGTATCATGCCCACCAAGACGATCTCCACCACGATGGCGGAGGTACTGCCCCTTTCCTCCTCCCACCACTCTCTGACCGTTGCCCTAACCGTCTCCTTTGCCAGCCTTATCCGCCGTACCGCATTCCAATACATTCTGTCTAATGTGTTCATCTCAGTTGCCTCCCTTTTGTTTTTTCTATTCCCTATCCGCATGGCGGCCAAGGTCATACAGAACTGTCAAAAGCATATTTCAATTGTCACCCCACGACACCTGTTGCCCCTCCTGTCCTTCCCACGCATCAGTAGTATCATCATA